>CALMAV010000239.1:3706-10449 GCA_937859895.1 uncultured Bryobacterales bacterium
GCTGGATTCCTTTTGTCCTAGGCGACATCGGCAGCGTCTCCGGCGGTTGGGCCGCCGGTCTCTTGATCCGTCGCCATCTCAGCGTAAGATGGGCAAGGCAGATCACTATGTACACCGGCGCGATACTGTGTTTGGCAAGCGTGCTGGTCCCCATCGTGCCCACTGCGCCTCAAGCGTTGGGAATTATTGGCCTAGTTCTATTTGGACACACTTTCTTATCCGCTAACATGTTCGCCTCTGTAACAGATATGTTCCCGGACGGCGCGGTCGGCCGCATCACGGGCTTACATGGTCTGTGCGGTGGCTTTTCAGGACTGCTGTTTCCGCTCCTGGCTGGGCTCTTGATAGACCGTGTCTCTTATGCACCTGTGTTTGCGTTGGCAGCCGCCATGCCCCTGGCGGGAACAATTGCGCTATTCGCGCTCGGAGAAAAGAGTGATTAGTCAATGAAGCTGTTCTGGTTTATACCGACACAGGGCGACGGCCGCTACTTGGGCACCACGCATGGAATACGGCAGACCGACCACCGCTATCTCAAGCAGATTGCGCAGGCAGTCGATCAGCTAGGCTTTGAAGGCGTTCTGCTGCCCACCGGCAACTCCTGCGAGGATGCCTGGGTTGTTGCGTCCACGCTGGTGCCGGTAACGGAACGGCTGAAGTTCCTGGTCGCCGTTCGCCCTGCAGTCATGTCGCCTACTCTGGCTGCCCGTATGGCCGCCACCTTCGACCGCTTTTCCGATGGCCGGCTGCTGATTAATGTTGTCACCGGTGGCGATCCCAGCGAAGCCAAAGGCGACGGTATTTTTCTCTCCCATGACGAACGCTACGAAGTGACCGACGAGTTCCTCACTGTTTGGCGGAAGTGCATCACCGGTGAGCCCACCACCTTTCGTGGTAAGCACATTCACGTCGAAGACGCCCGAGTCATCTATCCTCCGTTGCAACAACCGCATCCACCGCTGTACTTTGGCGGATCATCGGAAGCGGCCATCGACCTTGCCGCTCGTCAAGTGGATTTGTACCTAACATGGGGCGAGCCGCCGGCCTTGGTCAGAGAGAAAATTCAAACTGTTCGAGAGAAAGCCGCCGAACTCGGCCGTTCACTGCAATTCGGCATTCGCCTGCACGTCATCGTGCGCGAGACCAATGTCCAAGCCTGGGAAGCCGCAAACGACCTGATCAAGTTTGTCGATGAAGACACAATTGCGCGCTCTCAAAAAGCACTGGCCAAGCTCGATTCAGAAGGTCAGCGCAGAATGGTCGCACTACACGGAGGCGATCGCTCGCGCTTGGAAATCAGCCCCAACCTGTGGGCCGGAGTCGGACTGGTGCGCGGTGGCGCCGGCACGGCACTGGTCGGCGATGCGGAGACCGTTGCCAAACGTCTGCTTGAGTACAGCGACCTCGGCATCGACACCTTTATCCTCTCCGGCTATCCGCACCTGGAAGAGTCTTATCGCGCGGCGGAGTTACTATTCCCGCTCTTGCCCATCGCGAAACAAACGGATGAGCTTTCTTCTGAGGAAGGGAGAAGAGCAGCCGCTGTCGTGGGCAATGAATTTCGAGTGGTTAAGTAACTGATCATTACCAGGAATGGTAAATTTAGTCGTTCTTCTGAAAGTCTTCTAGTAGCCGATTGATCAATATCGGTGAATAACGAAAATTTGTAGCCATCAAGCTGTTGAGCGCCTCCTTGAGATTCACAAGATTAGCGATGGCCGCCAGCCTCAGAACTCCAAGTGTGCCGGTCACGATGAGCCCTCTGTGCCTAGCCGCGTATACACCCGCACGATCATCCATTAGAAGCAATGCTGCTTGCATTGAGAGGGCTAACTGAATGGCCGCTCTCTCCCCGTCATCTAACTCGTCAAGAGTAAGATCCTGGATTGGCACAGCCGGATCTGGCAATACTTGAAACCACTCTGGAGGGGCTGTGATCCACTGCCGGACGGCTATGGGAGTCTTCGGATCAAGCATCTCGTTCCGAACTGCCTCGGGAATAATCACCCTAGTGAACAACGCTGGGAGGAGAGCAACCTGGCCAATAAGAATCAAATAGTGAATGGGGCCGGTATCCGCTATGACAACCTGCTCACGGAACATTTAGAATCCCGCTTTGCGCAGCTCCTCCCACTCGCGATCAAAATCCTCGATCGAATAGGTTACAAATTCACGGTGGGCTTTAAGAAATCCATCCAATTCGTAGCGGGTCGAAAACCCAAGAAGCCGCCTCAGTCTTACTTGCGAGAGACGTCCGGCCCGAAACTCCTCCAAAGCCAATCGCTCAAGCGCTTGTCGGGACAGATCACCGTGAGCAGGAACAGCCCCAGCAATGTCGTCCGGAAGATCCAGCATGACAGTCATGCGCGAGTTGAGCCCTTTGAAAGGTTTTGCAGTAGTTCGGCTTCAGCCTCCAGTTCAGCCCTCGAGTAGTCATATAGGTCCACATGTTGGGCCAGAAACAGCTCAGTCTCAATGCGAGCAAGCCCCAGCATTCTACCGACCTGGAGTTGTGTTAACGTCTGCCGGCGATAGCCTTCCACCGCCAGCGCCTCGAGGACACGTCGGGATAGATTGCCTTTGGCAGCAAGAGCCTGGGCGAAATCATCCGGCAGCTCAATGGTGACGGTCATGATGGCAGGTTAACACCGCTTAAACGTCTACGGATTAGCAGGCAGAACAGCCGGCAGTGTTGAAGGCCGAGACAGGTGTCCATTTAGCACCTCTCCCACTGTGATGTGATTCTGCTCCAGCGTTAACCCTACCGTCTGGTCAAGCGTAATCCTGGCGTTGCTGTACGCTACCAGCGCGGCCGTTTCTGTTGACTGCGCTGTGGTCAGATCCCGCTCTTGCTGAACCACATTGAACGAGGTCGATGCGCCTAGGGAGAACTTCTTTTGTTCTGCAGCTAGTAACTGCTCAGAAAGGACTCGGCTCTTCAGCGCTGCTTGATAGCGAACCCGCGCTTGTTGAATCCCGATGACCGCGTTCGAGACAGTCACTGCAATTTGGTTGGTGCTGCGGGTATTGGCGAGTTCAGTCTGACGCAACGATAGCTGATCGATGTTGTTATCCGCCTGAGCGCTACGGTTCCGTAAGTTCGCGCTGAAGAAGACACCCGCTCGCTGGGTTGGAAAGTCACGGCGAACCATTTGCCCCAGCGCTGTCCCGATTCCTCCTACGAAGTACTTGTCTGGTACCTGACACACTTGCCCAGGTCTGCCAACGCCTGGCGGACATGTGATTAAGCCCGGCACTTGCGAAAAGCTCGTCCCGAATTGCTGCGCCGAACCGCCTTGCAGCGGTACGGCCTGAGGCCTTCCGCTCAGGCCTTGAACGGTAGCGCTTGCAAAACCCGCCAACTGCGGGAGCACGCCATTCTGCGTTGCCAATGCCGACGTCTGGCTATTGGTGAAGTTAACCGTCTGGGTTGCGATGTCTGTTCGGTTCGCCAGAGCTGTTGCTAACAATGTCTGTACGGAGCCGACATCTTCCTTCTCCGGAACGACAATCCGGTCCAGCGGAACAACTTCGACAGTCGCCAGTAACGGATCAGCCAGCCCCGTTCGGCTGAGAACATTCTTAAGCCCTACCTGCTGTTGCGAAAGCGTCGTCTCTGAGACAACCAGATCCTGCTGGCTTGTGGCCAGTTGCGATTCAGCGGTAGTCACATCCAGCGGTGCCATAGTACCAATCTGCACCTGTCGGCGGTTATCTTCCACAAACCTTCGCGCTACGTCTACCGCCACCCGCTTCGCTTTTACGTCCGCATAGTCGGCTACCAGGGCATAGTATTGGCTGAGAACGTTGGCGACAATGGTGATTACTTCCGCTTTGAACACTGTATCGGCCAACTTGAGATTTGCTTTAGCAACTGTGATGGTGCGTGCATTCACCGCTGTTCCAAAGCCTTGTAGGAAGTTTTGCTGCGCGGATAACTGCGTTGTTACACCGTTAGACGGGTTCAGTAGTTCGACAGGTGAGTTCTCGTTTAAATAAGTGTCTCGATAAGTGAGTGTTACTTGCCCGCCCGTTAAGAAGCCTTGTTGAATTGAGGTCGAGTAGTTACGGGTATTAGAGATCAGGTTAAGCACCTGGCTCTGGCGACTGTTCGGCTGGGGCTGACTCTGGTGAGTGTAAGATTGCGTATCCTGCAAAATCGGGTCGAGTGTCGGCGTCACGGGACCAATTTGTGTAACGGTCGTGTTGGCGCTTGTGTTGTTGTTGTTAAGACCCCCGTTGCTGACCCCCGCTGCCGCCTGGGTACCGGCGACGCCTTGCCCGGCCTGCACTGAACCGGCTTGCGATCGAGCACTGGGCACACCGGCCAGCGCACCACCCGCCTGGGCCCGGCGCACTTGCGAGGCTTGGATGAGCGGACTATAGCGCGCCGATTCTATATCGACGTTATTTTCCAGCGCCAACGCAATCGCGTCCTGCGCAGTCAGATAGAGCTTCCCTGCCCTAACCAGGTCTCGCCATCGGCCCGAGTTGCCGAGTCGTATCGGCGGGATGTATTCAGCCTCATAGGTGCGAAGCAGAAACGGCGCATCCGGGCGTTGGGGAGCAATCTGGGACCGTCCCTGTGACCATACCGGCAGCACTGAGCTAGTCGCACACAGCCCATAAGCCAAGGCTTGTCTGCAAAGAACGGGAAGCCGCATCATTGCTTCTGCTCCGGTTGTAGTTCCGGCAGCTTAGCGGGCAAACTAGAACGTCTTGCAACACGGCCAGACAACGCCTCTGCCACAGAGATATCGTTCACCTCTAATGTGGTGCCCATGGCCTGATCGAATGAGATTTGGGCATGACTGAAGTTTGCCAGCGCCTGCGTCTCATTGCTTTCAGCCAGTGCTAGTGCCTGCTGATCTTGCACAACTTGGAATACAGTCGAGGCGCCGAGCGTGTACTTCTTCCTATCTGCTTCCAAGGTTTCGCGCTGTAGGTCACGCGCCTTTACTGACGCGTCGTAACGCGACCGTGCCTGCTGCAAACCAATGGTGGCGTTCTGCACGTCAACCCGAACCTGATTCAATGCCTTTTGCAATGCCAATTCGTTCTGTCGAATTTCCAGTACACTCGTCGTGTAATCGGATTGCGCCGCCCGGTTTCGCAAAGGAACGTTCAGACTGAAACCGGCCGAGTAACTGGGGTAGTTACGCCGGAATATCTGGCCGAGTAAGTTGCCATAGCCGCCAGTCAAGAATGGATCTGCTGTCGCTCCCTGAAGCAGGAAGTTAGGGCTGCCCGAAAGAGCGTTGTTAGTTAAGTCGACGAAACCTTGCAGTGAGGGCTTCAGACCGTTCTTTATGCCGACCAGATTTAACTTCTGACTCTCTACGTTAATGCGATTCTGTGCAATTTCCACTCGGGCCCCTATCGCTTTACTCACTAACTCTTCCAGCGGCTTCTGCTGCTCGTTACCCGGAACTTTAAACGTGTCGAGTGGAATCACATGTACTTCAGCCAATTCCGGACTTGCTACGCCGTTTCGACTCAAGGCATTCTTCAGCACAATCTCCTGCTGTAGTAAGTTCGTCTGAGAGACCAGCAAATCCTGCTGGCTGGTGTAGACCTGGCTTTCCGCCCGCGTCACTTCAATCGGCGCTAGGGTCCCAATCTCCACTTGCTTCTTGTTGTCTTCGTATAGAGCCTGAGCTGTAGCTAGCTCGTCTCGTCTGGCCTTTAGATCCTGGTTAAAGCTCACCAGATCCCAATAGAGGTTCAATACTGCCGAGATGGTTGTTATCACCTGCTGCTTAAACTGCAGATCTGAAATTTTTTCGTTGTTCTTGGCCACACGAATGTTACGGCCATTTACGGCTCGACCGAAGCCATTCAGAAAGTTCTGCGAGATTTGTAAGTCCAATGCTCCAGAGTCATATGGGTTCAGATTGAATGCAAGACTGTTGAATTTGTTCCGGACACTGGAGTAATTGAGCGCGGCATTCAGACCGAAATCCCAACTCTGTGAGTAGTTGGCGGAATAGGAGCGGATGTCGTCGATAAGGGAGGTAGTTCCAGTAAGGAAGGTGTTGCTCTGAGGGTTAGTTGTATGTGCGAAGTTAGCGTTGACCGTCACAGCTGGGTCCAGGTTCAGCAGCGACGGCCCTAACTGGGTAAGAATGCCGCCCTGGGAGGTGACCGCTGCAGTGGACGCTCCTAGGGCAGTTGTCGAACTGACACCCGTAAGACTGACGCTCTGCGGGCCGGCAGCTACGCCGGCACCTACCGTGCGCAGCAGGTTTCCCGATTCCGCACGCTTAGTTACCTCTCTATAGAGCAGTGGCCCATAGCGCTGAATTTCAATGTCGAGATTATTCTCCAGTGCCAGCGCAATCACATCCTGCCCAGACACATACAGGTTGCCAGCCCGAACCAGCGCTTGCAGCCTGTCGGAGTTGTTGAGGCTTACCGGCGGAATCACCCGACGCTGATACGGCCGTGTCAGCCAGCCTAATCCGCCCTGTGGCGGATCGATTCTTACTGCACTGGCGGTCTGCGCTGTACCGGAACCAGCAAGCAGCAGAATACTGCATAACACCCGAAGAGGTGCTTCGAATTTTCCCATCAATTTGGCCAAGTCCTCTCACTCACCGCACTTGCGCGCTGCCGATAGCGGGCTGCCGCCACCAAATGGCCGCACTCCCGTTCGCCCCCGCTCACTCGTTAGTAACAGAACGAGCAATAAGCCGAGGGGAGGAGATATGACCGATCGAGGTAGAAGAAAATGGAGCGAAGAG
>CALMAV010000240.1:0-4955 GCA_937859895.1 uncultured Bryobacterales bacterium
CTTCGGGCGGACGAATAATCCATATGATCGGAGCCGAACTCCGGGAGGCAGCAGCGGCGGTGAATCGGCCTTGATTGCTGCTTGCGGGTCGCCGTTTGGATTGGGCAGCGATGCGGCCGGTAGTGTGCGGGTGCCGGCTGGTTTCTGTGGCATTGCAGGCATTAAGCCAACGAGTGGGCGGCTGCCACGGACCGGGCATGTTCCGCCAGCGGGTGGATGGATCGAAGCACTGTGGCAGATTGGGCCGATGGCACGGCATGTGGAAGATCTGCAAGCACTGATGCCGATTCTGGCGGGTGCGGACGAGCACGACGTGTTCTGTCCACCTGCCGTTCTGGACGCTGCCCCTCCGATCAGCGGATTGCGAGTAGCGTATTTCACCCATAACGGAATTGCAAAGTGTTCGGCGGAAGTGGTGGACGCTGTGGAGCAGGCCGCGCAAATGTTAGTCGAGGCAGGGGCCGAGGTAGAGGCAGTGCGTCCGCCGGGCGTCGAGTACGCGTACGACCTGGAGATGAGTCTGCTGGGTGCCGACGGTGGTGAAGGCATTGAGGCTTACATGCATGCGATCGGCAGCCATCAGCAGCATTTTCTGCTGCGTGACGGATTCTTAAACCGGACGGCGCGCTACGGCTGCTCGACGGCAGAGTTGGGGCAGCGATGGGCGCACTGGGATCGGTATCGCGCTGAGCTTGCGCAGTTCTATACGGAGTATGACGCGGTGATCAGTCCCTTATATACGGAGGCGGCATTGCGGCACGGCGAATCGGTGGGGGAAGAGCACTTTCGCGGATTTAGTTACACGATGGCCTGGAATGTGGGTGGCAACCCGGCTGCAACAGTTCGGGTCGGCAGCACCAAGGAAGGGCTGCCGCTGAACGTACAGGTGATTACGCCGCGTTGGCAGGAGATGCGGGCATTGGCGATCTGCGCTTGTCTGGAAGAGCGGCTGGGCGGATGGCAGCCATCATCGCTACTCGGCTTTGACAAAGGCAAAAGCAACCGGTGAGGGCACCTCGAGTTTTTGGCCGGTAGGTGTTAGCTTGCCGCTGGTCGGGTCGATGTGGAAGAGGGCGACTTGGTTAGTTTTTTGGTCTCCCGCGAGCAGAAGCTTGCCTGTGGGATCGACGGCAACGCCGCGGGGCCAAGTACCGCCAGTTTCCACCGTTTGCGTGCCCTGAAGCTTGCCGGTTTGGCTATCAACTGAGAAGACGGCGATCGTGCCGGGCCCTCGAACGGATGTGTACAGAGTGTGACCGGAAGGGTGGAGCAGGATTTCTGCTGCGCCATCGAACGGTTTGCCATCGGCGGTTGCAGGCAGTGATTGGAAGGCCTCCAGATTCCCGTTTGTCGCATTCACTTTGTAGGCAGTTACGGCTGACGTGAGTTCGTGAATTACATAAGCAAAGTGAGCATCGTGACTGAACACCATGTGGCGCGGTCCGGTGCCGGGTTGCTCCTGAACAAATGGCGGGTCATTCGGGACCACTTGGTGAGCAGCGGCATTGATCCGATAAATGCGAATCTTGTCGAGCCCCAAATCTGGCACATAAAGGAAGCGGTTATCAGCAGAAATGACGATTTCGTGAGCGTGCGGGCCCTCTTGACGTTTGGGGTCTGCGCTTGAACCTTGTGCCGTCAAAAGCGTGCTCAGTTTGCCGAGGCTGCCGTCGGCTTCGATGGGAAAAACAGGTACGCTGCCGGTGCCGTAGTTAGCAGCCGCGATCAGCTTGGTTGAGCGATCGACAGCCAAGTGGCAGGGCGCAACGCCTTCAGAAGAGTGCTGGTTTAACGCGGTGAGCTTGCCGGATGCGCGATCAATCTTGAAAGAGCCGACAGCGCCATTGCCTTTGTCGGCTTCGCTGACTGCATACAGAAAGCGACCCGCTGCATCGGTTGTGATGTCCGAGGGGTTCGGGAACTCACCAACAAGGCCGAGCGACTCAAATTGAGTGGAATCGGGATGGTAGCGGAAGGCGTGAATGCCTTTCCCATAGACGCCCACGTACAGCAGATATTGCGATGAGATTGGGGATGCAGAAGTTGACATAAGTGTGAGAAGGATGAGAAGAGCGGCCGATCGCCACAGGGGAAATGAGCGTAAGCAAGTGCGCATAAAAAGTTTGGAGGCGACACAACGCAGCATGATGCTGTTCCATTACTATAGACAGTCAGGGCAACGAAGTCATGAAACTGCAGATAGCTTTCTTGTTAGGCGCGGTGTTCGTGGTGAGCGCGCCGGGTGCTGAGAGCATCGGCATGTTCGAGGCGCACGCCGACGTGGGGACTAATCCGAAGGCAGGCACGGCACAGTTCGACCCAAGCACAAACAGTTATCAGGTGATTGGCGGCGGGGCAAACGTGTGGCTGAAGACCGATGCGTTCCAGTTTGTATATCGGAAGATCTCGGGCGATTTTACTTTTAGTGCTGACGTGCGCTTTGTCGGCACTGGGACGGAGTTGCACCGTAAGGCAATGTTGATGATTCGACAGAACCTGGATGCAGATTCGCCATATGCGGATGTAGCGCTGCATGGCGATGGACTAACGGCGCTGCAGTATCGGCCGAGCGCCGGCGTTGATACGTCGGAGTTTCGGGCCGCAATGAAGGCGCCGCAACACCTGAGCATCACACGCCACGGACATGAAATCACGATTTCGGCCGGTAGCCCTGGCGACCAACCGGCGACAACGGGACCGGTGATTGTTTCCATGCAGGACCCGGTGTATCTGGGGCTGGCTGTCTGTTCGCATAACGCAAACGTGCTGGAGACGGCCGTGTTCTCTAACTTGAAGTTGGAAACAGCGAAGGGTGCGCGATGAATACGAGAGTTGTTGGAGTCGTGATCTCACTGGCTGTCCTGGTCGGCATCAGTGTTGGGCAGGAGGCGAATGCGGTTAAGAAGAGTCACATTGTGGTCTTCGATCTAAAGACGAAGACGCAAAGAGCAGTGTACTCGGCAGACCGATTGATTGAGGCACCGAACTGGTCGCCAGACGGCAAGCAATTATTGGTGAATACGGGTGGCGAGCTGTTCTTACTGCCTGTCAACATAGAGAATGCTGCGCTGGAAAAGGTGAATCTCGGAGACCTGGCCAAGTGCAATAACGATAAAGGCTTTTCGCCAGACGGCAAGTTGATTGCGTTCTCGTCAAGCGCTAAGGCGCACGGCTCGCAGGTGTTTACGGTGGCCGCTAGTGGTGGACTGCCCCAATTGATTGTGCCGGAAACTCCGTCCTACTTTCATGGGTTTTCGCCTGATGGAAAGTGGCTTGCCGTGGTAGCTCAGCGCGAGGGGAACTTCGATCTGTTTCGGGTGCCTGTGGGCGGCGGTGCGCAGGAGCGGCTGACAACAGATGCTGGGTACGACGATGGGCCGGACTACTCGCCTGATGGCAAGTGGATTTACTTCAATAGTGATCGGAGCGGGAGTTGGGATATTTGGCGTATGCCGGCTGATGGTGCAGGACCGAATGATGCCAAAGCAGAGCGGATCACCAGCGATGAGGGTGAGGACTGGTTTCCACATTGCTCGCCCAATGGCAAGACGCTTATCTTTTTGACGTTTCCGAAAGGCACGACTGGGCATAATGGCCGCGGGCCCGTGAAGACTCGCATGGTGGCAATGCCAGGAGCGACGGTAAGCGCTACGCGGCCGGTTGAGGTGACTTCATTCTTAGGCGGACAGGGGTCGATTAACGTGAACTCGTGGGCACCGGACTCGCATGCGTTTGCGTTTGTGACTTACGAACAGTAAGAGGCGAGCTTGTCCGTATCAGTTCTCCAAGCCTTTGATGCGCGCATCGTGATCCTGTACGACGATCGCCAAGGATTCCATAACTCTGGTGAGGCGGTCGAAGTAGCCCTGAAATCGGATTTCATTATCCTGATGCATGCGCGATAACAATTCCACACTTTGCGTGAGAGCTTCTGTTCTTTCAGTAAGCGCGTCGATTCGCTCGTCTGAGTTCATGGTCGAGTACCTACTCTCATTTTATGCGCAGTCACGTACTTGCGCCAAATTTTTTGTGAGTGCTGTCAGTTTGGGGACACGCCTGTTGTATCAGTATTTGCGAGCCCTTCGGGAATTCCCCGGAGGGCTCGTCTGGTGAGTTTATGCGCTTCCCAGTCTTCCGGTGCGTTCCAAATGATGCCGGAACATCGCTGCGTAAGGCTGGCACGAAGGCGAGCGCAAATGTTCAAGAAAGACTTTCATTTTGCGTTGCCAGTTGGGATATTGCGCAGTGCTGCCCGGTAGGTTTTGCTGCTCGGTCTCTTTGGTGAAGTCTTCCTGATTTAGCAGAAGCACAGCGGACGGTACCTGAGCCAGGAAGCCGATTGTGGCGTTATGGAGATCGCCGTCCAGCTCTGATACTTCGTCGGCATTGCGTGTGTAGTGCTCGGGAAGCAGGTGTTCCTCATGCAATGCATCGAGCATGCGCTGGCGTTCCTGGCGACGATCATTTCGCTGACTCCAGTAGCCGTTGTCATCGATAAGACCCGCGTCCTTGCGTGCTTCGATATCGCGGTAAGTCCAGAAGCCGGCAAGGGTGGCAAGGTCGTGGGTTGAAGAGGCGACCAGAGCTTGGCTCGGGTACTCGGAGCTGTGCAGGAATGCTTTGGTTGCGTGATTCTTTTCGAAGTAGAAGAGACGGTAGCTGAGAATGCCGAAGCGGGCCAACATGCTGCGGATCTCGTCGGTGACAGTGCCGAGGTCTTCACCGATGATGATGTTCTGGCTGCGAACGCTTTCCAGTGCAAGGATTCGCATTAGGTCGGTTGCGTTATCGCGAACATAGGTGCCGTCGGCAGCACGGGATCCGTCCGGAATCCAGAAGAGCCGAAACAGGCGCATGACGTGGTCAATACGGAGAGCGCCACCGCGACAAACGATCTTGCGGATGCTTTCGCGGTAGAGCCGATAGCCGTTCTCTGCATGAGCAAGCGTGTTGGG
>CALMAV010000240.1:4965-6711 GCA_937859895.1 uncultured Bryobacterales bacterium
CAGGAGAGAAATCATCGGGCGGAGCGCCTACGCGGCAGCCACGCACATAAAATTTGCCGTGCGCCCAGAGGTCAGATCCGCAGCTGTCTGTGGCGACAGCCAAGTCGTGATAGAGCCCGATGCGCATACCTGCCTGTTTTGCATATTGCTGAGCAGCCTGCAGCTGTTCGTCAATAACGAACTGAATGTATTTGTAGAAGTCCACCAGCCGAACATGTTCAAGAGCAAAGGCTTGGCTCTCCGGGGTCTCGGGCGAGTGGAACTGTTCAGGCCAATGGAGCCACGTCCAGCGATTGCGGTCCTGCTTATGCAGCACTTCGTCGAGCGCACAATAGAGCGCAAACTTGTGGAGCAAGTCGCCTTCTTTTTCACAGTGTGCAGCGAAGGAGCGAGCACGGTCGGTGTTGCCCGGCATGCGCCGGAACTGACGGTAGAGAAGCTTCAGAAAGCGGCGCTTCAACTTGTCAATTTCGCTATACTGCACGAACTCGGCATCGCGCAGCTCTTGAACTTTTTGTTGAACACGAGGCGAGGCCAACAGTGCTTGCGCGCTTGGAGTGTCTGCAAACTCAGGCACGCCTTCAATGTCAATGTAGAGCAGGTTCTTGTAAAAGATGGAGAGCGGCAGGTAAGGGCTGGTGTTGTAGGGAACCCGATTGTGGAGCGCGTGTAGCGGATTGAGGCCGATGAGATCGAAGCCTACTTCGCCGTGTGCCCAATCGATTAGCGGACGGAGATCAGTGAAATCACCGCAGCCCCAGTTACGATGAGACCGGAGACCATAAAGGGTGACATTGAAGCCGGCTGTCTTGCCTTCATCCGAGAGATGGGGCGGGAAATAGGCGCGGTCCGGACAGACAATGACGTTGCTCTGGCCGAGAAGATTTCCATTCAGCGTGACAGAGAGTGAGTGGTAACCGAGCGGAGTTTCCGGCGGAAGGGGGAGCGCATATGTTTGCCAACGATGACCGTCAGCCGAATGTGTATCAAGCACCTGCAGCTGAGAGACTTCGACGCTGCCGGAGAGTGCGAAATCAGTGTCGAGCTTCAGAGTGAAGCAGAGCGAACCTTCCGAGAATTCAGGAACAGTCAGCCGTACGATTTTCTCCGATTCGCTGAGGACGGATGTCTGTGGCAGGACTGGAATGATCTTCTTCTCAAAGAAACGGTAGCGGGCTTCATCGAGCGTTTGCTGGGAGGCTGCATCGACTCCGATCGCACTCAGCAGCTTGCGGTGAACATCGGGAGTAACCTGGTGACGCTGGTGAAAGATGTCCCAGTAATCGCGGTCGATTCCGCAAACGTCGGCTACCCGTAGCAGAGCATCGTCGTAGTTCGAGGAAGGTTCAAATTGCATGGGCAGGTGTTATCAACAAGTTTAGGCTGCCCACCGTGGCTCAACAAATGCGTGGGATACTTATGTTGTGGGCGATTCAGAACAATTTGAGATAAGTCAGCCGCCGGAGCTTTTTTCTCGTGCCGATGACGACCAAGGTCTGGATTTACGGGACAGCGTTATTACAACGACCTTAGATAGCGCGTTAAATTGGGCGCGCAAGAATTCGTTGTGGCCGCTTACGTTTGGTTTGGCTTGCTGCGCGATCGAGATGATGTCGATGATGGCGTCACGGTACGATGCGGCGCGATTTGGCGCGGAAGTGTTTCGGGGGTCTCCACGACAGTCGGATTTGATGATTATCGCTGGGCGTGTTTCGAATAAGATGGCGCCGGTAATTCGGCACCTTT
>CALMAV010000241.1:0-14673 GCA_937859895.1 uncultured Bryobacterales bacterium
GCACAGGAGTTTGGCTACCCAGTAACCGTGTATGTCACCACTTACTACAGTTACTTCAACCGCCCTGTATTTGACCCGGCTCTGAACTACTTTCTATGGAAACGTCGGGACAGAAAACTGATGTTGGAAGAAGCCATGACCCAGCCGGTGGAACTTAATGACGGTTCCTGGCGCACAGTGGCCAGCAACCTCAAACAGTACGCAACCAAAGCCGGCTTTTCAGGGCGGGAGAAAGATGACTTGCTTCGGCGTTTAAGTGTTGCCCTTTCTTTCGACTATGAGGAGCTCTGCCGAAAGCGAGTTCTGCACTTGATGACGCCCGAGGAGTTACAGCAGGTGAGAACAGCTGGAGCCGACGTGCAGCTGCACACACATCGGCATCGAATGTCCAACAGCAAGCAGCAGTTTGACAGAGAAATCATAGAAAATCGGGAACGCCTCCAGCAAATTACGCACGAGCGAGCCGAACATTTTTGCTATCCAAGTGGCTTTTACATCCCTGAGTATCTGGACTGGTTACAGGAACTCAAAGTGCAATCAGCAACCACCTGCGTACCAGGGATGGCGACGCCAAAGACAGTCCGATTGCTGTTGCCAAGGCTTGTGGATACTTCGACAGTAACGGCGGTCGAGTTCGGCGCGTGGGTGAGCGGGCTGGCAAGTTTGCTTCCGCAGCGCAAGTTCGAGATGGATGAACGTTCGTACCTACCCGAGTAAGCAGCGACTGCCCACCGTTACAATACGTTAGTGAATGTTTTGGTAATCAGCGACGTCCACGCAAATTGGACCGCGCTGCAGGCTGTGCTTCAACATGCAGCCGGCCAATATGACCAGATAGTCTGCTGCGGCGATTTGGTTGGGTACAACGCCAGCCCTGGAGAAGTAGTGGATTGGACAAAGGCAAACTGCGCAGCGGCCATACGCGGGAACCATGACAAAGCAGTTTCGAACGGAGAGGGCCTGGAGTGGTTCAACGACGTTGCCAAAAGAGCGGCAATCTGGACGAACCGTGCGCTGAGTCGCGAGCAGCTCGAGTATCTTCAGCAGTTGCAGCAGGGGCCGCTTGCGCTTGAGCACTTCCATATTTGGCACGGGTCGCCGCGTAATGAAGATGAGTACATCACCAGTTCGCGCGAGGCAGCCGAATGCTTCTCTTACTTTGACCTGCCGCTAGCTTTCTTTGGGCACACCCATATTCAAGGCGGATTCTTTCGTACGCGCGGCAAGGTCGGCCTGATACCTCCGCCCAAGCGGAAGGAACAAGAGCGTGTCCTGGAATTAGAGCCGGACGTGCTTTATCTGGTAAATCCCGGATCGGTAGGGCAGCCGCGAGATGGCGATCCTCGGGCCGCTTATGCCATCTTCGACTCAGAGCAACGCTCTGTGACATTCAATCGAGTGAGCTATTTGATTGACCACACAGCACGCGATATCGTAGGCGCGGGGTTACCCGACGTGCTCGCGCTCAGGCTCTTCCAGGGCTTCTGAAAGGCTCGAGTCGTCGGCGTCGCTCAATGTAGGGGACGACCCGGTAATCTGGAGCAGTGGCGACTGCGTTAGGTCGGCCGCGAAATAAGCCTTCAGCTTCAAAGCCGCAACTTTGCCGACGACTCTCCCTAGTTCCTCAGTCGGAGTTTGCCGGACCCGCTCCAGACTTCCGAAAGTCTTCAGAAGCTTCTCCACTGTTTTTTCGCCAATGCCGGATACCTGATGCAATTCCGATGTGAGCCGCTGGGCATTTCGGCGAGTTCGATGGAACGTGACGGCAAAACGGTGAGCTTCGTCGCGGATTGTCTGGACCAAGTGGAGAATCGGTGAAAACTTGTCAAGCACAATGGGCTCGTCTTCCTGGCCGTATACGTAGATCCACTCTTCACGCTTTGCAATGGAAGCAAGCGGTTGAAGAGTGACACCGATCTCCTCCAGCGCATCGGCCGCTGAGTGCAGTTGGCCGAGTCCACCGTCAACAATGATCAGGCCTGGAAAAGTGGCTTTCTCCTCCTGCAGTTTTGAGTAGCGGCGGGTGATCACTTCGCGCATGGATGCAAAATCGTTGTTGCCGACAACTGTGCGGATGATGAACTTCCGGTAGTCGGACTTCTTCATTTTGCCGTCTTCCCAGACGACCATGCTGGCTACTTTGTCGGTGCCCTGGATGTGGGAAATATCGAAGCACTCGATGCGCCGTGGTGGTTCGGGCAAGTTGAAAGCATCTTGCAGCGCCTCCGAAATGGCCTTCGAGGAAGGCTTTAATGTTCGGAAACGGCCGTCAAAGCTATGTTTAGCATTGGTTGCAACTAGATCAAGCAAGGCCTTCTTGGCGCCTCGCTGCGGAGTGGCAATATCGACTTTACGCCTGCGCAGGTCGGTCAGGAACTCTTCGAGTTCTTCGCGGTCCTCGAAATCGGCGGGCACGTGTACGGTGGCAGGGATGTATTTGCTGTTAAGGTACACCTGCTTCAGGAGCGCACCCATGAACTCGGAAGGATTGAATTCGTCCTGATCTTCCCAGAAGAAATCCCGGCGATCAACGATCTTTCCGTTACGCAGATGGAAGAGGTTTACCGCTATGAGTGGAGGTTCAGCATGGTAAGCGAAGATGTCGACGTTGTCGCCGTCAGCTGAAGCCATCTTCTGGCGCTGTTCCATTTCTCGGACCGTAGTGATGAGATTGCGAAGATTAGCTGCTTCTTCGAAACGCATGTCTTCGGCGGCAGCGTTCATACGCTTTTCCAGGTCGTCGGCGAGGTCGCGGTGGCGACCCTCCAGAAAAAGGCGAACATCGCGAACAGCTGAACCGTAAGTGGATTCGTCTGTTAAGCCGGCGACGCACGGACCCAGGCAGCGATGGATGTGGTATTGCAGACAAGGGTGTGTATGCCGGCGGTTGAAGTCGAGCTTGCAGGAAGGGATCTTAAAGTAGCGGTGAATAAAGTGGACCAGCCGATGAGCCAGGTTGCCGGGAAAGTAAGGGCCGTAGTAGCCGGCGCCGTCTTTAAGAATGCGACGAGTTACATAAACCCGGGGAGACTTCTCGTTGGTGAGTTTAATGTAGGGAAAGGTTTTATCATCGCGCAGCAGGATGTTAAAACGCGGCTTGTATTGTTTGATGAGGTTGTTTTCGAGAGCGAGCGCCTCTTTGTTGTTGTCAACCTGGATAAAGTCGATGTCGCGCGCGGTGGCAATCAGGCTTCCGGTTTTCGCTTCGGCCAGCCGGTCCTCGTTGAAGTAACTGCGTACGCGGCTGCGAAGGTTTTTCGCTTTACCAACGTATAGAACAGTGCCTTCACCGTCTTTGTAAAGGTAAACGCCTGGCTGGGTGGGAAGCTGCGCTACTTTCTCGCGGAGTTCCATGGCAGCTATAATTCAATTGTGACACGCATTTATGCAGTTGCCTGTCTCTTGGCGCTGTTAACACTGCAGGTGATTGCAGGGCAGAGTCAAAGCACTTCAACTCCACAAACACCAGCGGCACAGCCCCCGAGCCAACAACCTGCTACCAATCCATCTGACGAGGAAAATCCGCCGGAAGAGGACGAGTCTTTGGCTCCGGAGAAGTACGTTCTCAATCCGCTGGAGTCTGAGCGGAATGTGAAGGTTGGAAACTACTACTGGCATCACGGGAAGTTTCGGGCGGCTGCTGAACGGTATCAACGCGCGACAAAATATGATCCAAGTTCACCCGAGGCGTTCTTCAAGTTAGGCGAGGCCGAGCAGAAGCTGAACCATGCCGATTCAGCCCGGGCTTGTTTTCAGAAAGTTGTGGACCTAGCTCCTGATTCCAAGTTAGGCAGTGCGGCGCGGAAGAAGGTTGGGAGTAAGGGTTAACGATTCCCTTAGTTAATTCTGAAAGTTGGGGGCGGGGTGCCTGAGGGGACCCGAACCAGTCGTGAATCGAAAGTGAACGGCTCGGGAGGATAAAACCGTATGTTCGAGAAATCTGAACGCTCGGGGTTCAACAAGAAGTTGCTCTCGTCAGCAACTACTGACGGCACGCGCAAGATGGCAGAGCTTCTTCCAGATATCCATTCATCTCCGATTTGTCGAGTTGAGGACTGGTTAGCAACAGATAGAGTGTTCCAGTTCATCGGCAGGGTAGCCTCATCAACGATTTCAACGGCAAGAGTTTCGGGAATCTCGGCTTGGCCAAGGACGTAGTTGTCTGGAAGCGTGTTTGCCAGATGAACCAATACTTCGAGTATGCACAGGGCTCGATTTTCGCTAAGGTACACCATACGTGTGCCCTTCGAGTTCCAGCGGCCACCCGATAGCCGTGAACCCTCTCCGTCATAGCTGGGATATATTGAGCGATTGAGACGATAAACGCGCACTATCCAAGTACGCCGTGTTCGATCCGCGTAAGGATATCTTCCACTTCCTGATAGCCGATATCATTGATAGCTGCTTCCAGCGGCGTGCGTCCATCCAAGGATGGATTCTGCGATTCTAACCAAAAAGCAGCTTTATCCCGATTAGCAAATACATCTTCGGCACGTGCGGAAATAGAAGCTATACGAGAAGCAATCAGATCTGTTACCGCTTGTCGATTAGCCCTGAATCTTGGCACGTCAGTTACATGTACTGATTGTAAGATCTTCGGGGTAAACCCGCGATTTATAAGATGCGGCGCTTGGACTTTGCCGGCTTTTTCCGCTTCTTGAGCATTTGGGCGGTCATCATGTTCGTAAGTGCCTGAAACCCAATCTCATAATCGGGGAACAGGTCAATGTATTGGGTCGTACGTGAGATCTCGGGTGGCACTTCGCACTCACTCAAGCGCACCGGCACCAGGAAAATGTCGTCGAGCGGTACACGGTCGGCCACATCGAGGGCGTGTCGCAATTCGCATTGGAAATGACCGCGCTTAGTGACTGAGCGATGAGAGAAATTAACAAGAATAAAATCCGTGACATCGATAGTCCGCTCGATAGCGCGTGGCCAGTTCTGCCCTGGAACGAGCTTTTCGACATCCATCCATGGTTCAAACCCGGCCTTCTGCAAGTGGTGATATAGCTTTTTCACCATCGGACGATCTTCCTCGGCATAAGCCAGAAACACACGGATGCGCTCGCTCGGTCGAAAGATGATCTCGTTGTTCTCCAGGCCGAACTTGCCAAGCCCATCAATCTCGATGGGTGTCCCTTCACGCAGGCATCTGACAATTAAATCCTGCAGAGCATCCCCACGAACTACTTCGCTCACTTCTTGTCCTTCACTTCCGTGGCAGGGGGCTTGGGAGGGTTGCTGTCCGGAGCCTTTTCCGGTTGTTTCGAGGTCTGCTTAAGATCCTTCAAGAGACCATAAACAAGACTGTCAACATCGTCGGCCGCCTTCGCCTTCGAGGTGTGAGATTGCTTGGCAAGCCTGGCTGCCAGTTCGCGTTTATTCATTGCCTAAAAGTAAAGGGCCGGGCAGGCGAGGCTGCCAAAGGCGTTCCGGTAGGTTGAGCAGCAAGTTGTTGTGCGGCGAGAGCTTACCTCCTACGCAAAAAAATAGGAGCTCTTGTGAACGAACTACTCGCCCCGTAGAACTTCAAGTGGACGCTGATCGAGGATGCGCGCGCTCGCGAGCCATCCGGCAATGTTCGCAAGCAGAGCTGTTCCAATTGTTGCGAACAGAAGCGACAACCAATCGAAGTCAAAAGGAGCATCGATGAAGCGCTCTGCAATGATTCGGGTAAACACGTTGGCAAGCAAACCGCCAATCAGGCCGGCAATCAAACCAAGAACAGAGAACTCGACCGAGAAGATACGGCTGATGGTGGCGCGCGTGCCACCGCGGGTTTTCAGGATGGCAACTTCACGAATACGGCGGTAGCGGGTACCCGCAATGCTCGACGAAAGAATGATAATGCCGGCAAAGATGGCAAACATGGCCAGAAACTGGATGACGATAGCCACCTGATCGACCGCCTGCTGAATGCTCTTCAGCACATCAGCGAAGTTCATAACAGTCACCGTCGGAAAGCGATCGAACAGTACGGCTTCGACGTTGGGTATTTGTGCAGCATTCACATGGGCAGCACCGTAGTAGACAACGGGGAACCCGCGGAGAGCAGCACGGGGAAAAACCAGATCGTAGCGAACGGGAGCTCGCTGCAAGCGACGAAAGACGGCCACCAGAGGCGCAGACACACTTCGGCCGGCAATCTGAAACTGTAGGCGGTCGCCGACTTTGAGGCTAAAATCTCGAGCGATGTCCTCTGAAACAGCAAGCTCCGCCACGTTACTCGCGGGACTCCACCAGACACCTCGCTTCACTTCTACTCCATCCGGAAGGCCGTTAGCAGTCGTGAGTCGAACGGTCTGCAACTGAGCTTTACGCTGCTTGGTGAGATGGAGGCGGTCGGTCGACACATCGTTCTTGGCCAACACGCGAGCCACAATGTAGCCAACTAATTGCAGCTTGCCGGTGACCCCTGGCTGTGACTCGACTAACTTAGAGACCGCGCCCGTGTCACGCACGTCGAGAAGAAAGAGATTGCCCTCACGGCCTGGACCCTCGCTGGCGATATCACGCACAATTGTGTTCTGCAGCAGATAGGTGGTCAACGTGAACATGACACCGATGCCAAGGGCGACCAAAACCGAACGGGCCTGATTGCCAGGGCGGTATAGATTGGCAAAGCCGTGACGCAACCAAGGAGCCAAACCCGACTGAGTGAGATTGACCAGACGTCGTAGACCGGCAAGAAGCAGGGCAGCAACACCAGTCAGCAAAAGAATACTGACCGCAAGTCCGCCGATGAAGTAGAAGCCCATCTTCCAAGAGCCGCTGAGCCAGATCGCAATGCCGGTGAAGCCGCTCAGAATGAGCACAGCACCTAGAAGACTGGGCCACTTATCGCGCCACTGCTTTGCCGAAGCGGTTTCCCCATCGTCCATATTGCGACGAAGCACCAGGCTAGGGCGCACGTCACGAATGTTCAGCAGCGGCGTCAGCGTGAAAAATAGCGTAGCTAGTATGCCGAGGCACATGCCTTGCAAGCTAAAGGACCAATCCCAAGGTACTTGCGGAAGGAGGTCGAAGACCTGCTTCATAAGAAGCGGAAACGATTTTTGAACTACCGCCCCGACCGCAACCCCAAGCAGCCCACCAGCGATACCAAGCCAGAGGGTTTGAATCAGGTAGATCTGCATCACCTGCGCCGAGCGCGCGCCCAGTGCTTTGAAGACCGCAATGGAATCCATCCGCTGTTGCAGGTGAGAGTACATCGCCATGGCGACACCTAAAGAGCCGACAATCAAAGCGATCAAGCTGATGAGGCTGAGGAATGCCGTTGTGTTATCGAGTGCTTTGCCAACTGCGGGACTGCCTTCGCGATAGTCGCTGATATGAATGCGCGGCATGATTGCTTGCAGGCCGGCACGAAGCCCATCGAGATTCGTACCGGGCTTGAGCTTGAAGAGAAACCGCTGCGCAGCGCGGCTGCCGAACTGGATCAGGCCGGTGCGGTCGAGTCCACCCCGAGTGATAATCGCTCGCATGCCCGGTCCAAAGCCGGAGGCGAGACGATCGGGCTCACTGATCAGCGTGCCCGTGATTAAAAAATCCTGACCACCCAGCCGAATTTGTTGCCCCGGTTTTACATTCAGGCGCAGAAGCAACTCAGGCGTTACTACAGCCGAAGCATCGTCCCTCAGCAGTGTGCGGAGGCTTCGAGAAGGTTGCAGTTTCAATTCGCCGTAGTAGGGATAGGTGTTTGGATCCACAGCCTTGACTGCGACCATCTGGGGCGTGCGGCTTGTGAGTGAGCGCGCCATGGAGACAGTCTCGGTAATCTGGCTCAGCTGACCAACTTGAGCGCCAAGATTCCGTATACGCTCCATCTGGGCGGGCGTAGGGTCGTTCCAGGTTTGCCCCTGTACATCGGCGGCAATCAGCTGTTTCGCATTATGCAGCAGCATGCCGCTAAAAGCGTACCCAAAGCCTTTGACACCGCTGAGCGCCGCCACGCCCACAGCAACAGCCAGAGTGACAAAGAGAAACTTAGCGGGAGCAGCTTTCAGGTCTCGCCAGGCGATCTTAGAAGCGGTTGGAAGAAACACGCGCTTACGCTTCCACCAGACGGGAAGCAAGCCGATCGCTGACAACGAATCCATCGGAAAGGGTCAGGACGCGATCCGCGTATTCAGCAAGTTGAGCGTCATGAGTGACCAGGATTAAAGTAGTCCGCTCCTCCTGATTCAGCTGTAACAGCAACTCGAGGATATGTTTTCCATTAGCCGTGTCAAGGTTGCCCGTTGGTTCGTCAGCCATGAGAATAGGCGGGCGAGTGATGAAGGCGCGGGCAAGGGCAACACGCTGCTGTTCGCCGCCTGACAGTTGCACGGGATAGTGGTGTCCGCGATTGGCCAGGCCAACGCGTGCAAGCAGATCTTTAGCACGCTGGCGGGCAGAGGCAACCGTGCCGCTCAGCTCTGCAGGCAGCAGGACATTCTCTTCCGCGGTGAGTGTTGGCACCAGCTGATAAGACTGAAAAACGAAGCCGAGTTTGCGGCCGCGCAGACGAGCTAGCTGGTCTTCACGCATGCGACTAATATCAACGCCGTCAACAACGATTCGGCCCGAAGACAGAGTGTCAAGGCCGGCCAGCAGGCCCAGTAGCGTGCTCTTGCCGCTACCAGACGGGCCCATGATTGCAATGAATTGACCCGCCGGAATCGTAAAAGAAAGGCCTTTCAAAATCTCGACGCGACTGCCGCGATTCTCAATGATCTTCCAGAGGTGAGTAACCTCAACGGAGTTGGGCGGTGTCGTTAGGGGTTGCATGTCAATCTTGAAGATGTGAGGAAAGCGCGATTCAATCTTATTTTTGCAGCTTGCCTTGCGGGCTTACTCTGCGTTACGGCATGTGGGCACCAGGGGCAAAAGCGTGCCGAGGACTCGCCTCCTGCGGCAGCACAAGGGAGTCAGCCTGCCGAACCGGATATCGGGAAAGACGCAGCGGAGGTTCCACCGGTTGCCATAGCCTCTAACGCTCCGGTGATTGTTACCTTTGGTGACAGCTTGACGGCTGGTGTTTCGGGGCGAAGTTATCCCGAACAACTGCAGGAGTTGCTGCTCAGCAATGATTATCAATATCGGGTGGACAACCAGGGCGTTAGCGGTGACACCACAACGGACGGATTGGCTCGAATCGATAACGTGATAGCGGCCCGTCCGGCGCTGGTGCTGCTGGAGTTCGGTGGTAACGATGGGCTGCGTGGAGTTCCTGTGGAGTCAACGCGCAAAAACCTGGATCAGCTAATCACGCGACTGCAAAACGCGAAGCTACGAGTGGTGCTGTTGGGCATCACGCTGCCCCCGAACTTCGGCCCCGATTACGTAAAGCCGTTCACCGCGATGTATCCAGACCTGGCTAAAAAGCACAAGATTCCGGTGTTCCCGTTCCTGCTTCTGCATGTGTACCAGAGTGGGGAGCTGATGCAACCGGACGGCATCCATCCGAATGGGGCGGGCAATAAAATCGTTGCGCAAGATGTGTTCAACTTGATCCGGCCGATGCTTCAGAAGAAGAGCTGATGGCGTGAGCTATCCGGAGTCGGTTCGCTACTTGTACGCGCTTGGCAATGAGCTTAAACCCGGAGCAAAATTCGGACTCGAGCGCATGCGGCTTCTACTGGCCGAGATGGGCAACCCTGAACGCGGCCGTCGCTTCATTCATGTAGCTGGAACGAATGGAAAGGGTTCGGTGTCGGCCACGATTGCTGCCGTTTTGAAAGAAGGGGGATGGCAGACCGGGCTTTACACTTCGCCGCACCTGCAGCAGCCTACCGAGCGTATCCACATTAATAGCCAGCCTGTATCCGATAGCGAATTTGCCGGTGCATTTGATCAGGTACACGCGGCAGCGGAGAGCCTACTGCAGCGTGGCGTCATCGATGCACACCCATCTTACTTTGAAACGGTGACTGCCATGGCTCTGTCCCTGTTCCGCGACCGTTGTGAGATCAGCGTGATTGAGGTTGGGCTGGGTGGAAGGCTGGACGCTACAAATGTGATTGAGCCTGAGTTGTGCGTGATTACGCCCATCTCGTTCGACCATGAAGCATACCTGGGGCACACCATTGAGTCGATTGCGAGTGAGAAGGCCGGCATACTGAAACGCGGCGTTCCGGTTGTGGTGGCAAGACAAAGTGCTGAAGCTAAACAGGTGATTATAACCCGAGCCAACCAACTCGAAGCGCGCATCATCGACACGGAAGACGCAACGATAAGCAATGTCCACCTGACGCGAACCGATTGCCAATTTCAACTGGATGACGAGGGCTTTCGATTCGCGCTGGCAGGCCGGCATCAAGTCGAAAACGGGGTAACCGCCATCCTGGCATGCCGCGAGTTGGGCGTGAAGATTGAGCATGTAAGGCGTGGTCTGGAGACGGTACGATGGCCGGGCCGGCTGGAACTAGTAGCCCATGCGCCAGAACTGATTCTGGATGGTGCTCACAACCCTGCCGGCGCAGCAGCACTCGCCGAATATATTCGCGAATGCAGCGGCGGCCAGCCAGTATGGATTGTCTATGGCGCGATGAGAGACAAAGCTATTGACGAAGTAATCAACCAATTGTTTCCGCTCGCGCAACGCTTGATTCTTACTGCTCCGAATATGCCGCGCGCGCTTCGACCAGAGGTAATAGCTGAGATGACCGAACACACGAATGTGACGCTGACTGGGACGGTCGCTGAGGCCTTGGCAATGGCGCGCACTGCACCGCCTGAGACGCTGATATTCGTCACCGGTTCTTTGTTCCTGGTGGGAGAGGCGCGAGAGATTCTAGCTGCAGCCGCTTAAAATGGGTTGTTCATGAAAAGATTGCGCGGCCTCTTCGTAGGCGATCCAATCATCATTGTTTCTACGGTCGTGCTGGGTACGATCAACATTGCCGTTTCTTTCTTCGATCCAAAAGGGAATCAGCAGATTCGCCTGGCGCGGCTTTGGTCCAAGATCCTTCTAGGAGGTTGCGGTATTGAGGTTCAAGTGGAAGGCCTTGAGCAACTCGATCTAGACAGTAGCTATGTTTTTGTAGCAAATCATGCGAGCTACATGGATACTCCGGTAGCCATTGCGAAGATACCCATGCAGTTCCGGTTTCTAGCCAAGCGTGGTTTGTTTAGCATCCCTTTTCTGGGCCAGCACCTTACGAATGCCGGACACATACCAGTAGACCGGGGCGATCCAAGGGCAGCAGTCAAAACGTTAAGTGTGGCCGCAGAAGTGATTCAGAAGAAGCGCATCTCGCTGTTAATCTTTCCTGAAGGTGGGCGATCGCATGACGGTAAACTGCAGGAATTTAAAGACGGCTCTGCTTACATTGCCATAAAGGCCGGAGTGCCGATTGTACCCTTGGTGATGATTGGAACAAACTACGTGCTGCCTTACGGAAGCGCGGTTGTGGTGCCCGGAAAAGTCGTTCTGCGAGTGCTGACCCCCATTCCAACAGACAGGTTAACGTCGAAAGACCGGGTGCGAGTGACAGAGGAGATACACGCTCAATTCAGGGCGCATCTAGAGGGTGATCGTCAGCCGGAGCCGGCTACTGTCTAAGGACAAGTTGGAAAACTAACAGCAGCCGGTCTTCGCCAGAACGACTTCGCCAATCTGCACAAGTGTCGGATACTTGCCCGTGTAGCAGGAGTAACAAAACTCCTGGTTGTCGTCACGGATCGCGGTTTGCAGGGCTTCCAACGGCAGATAGGAGAGCGAATCGGCCTCGACGTAGTCACGAATCTGGTCGATCGTGTTGCGCGCGCCAATCAGCTCTTCTTTAGACGGTGTATCGACTCCGTAGTAGCAGGGCGAAACGGTAGGCGGGCATGAGATTCGCAGATGAACCTCACGGGCACCGGCGTTGCGGACCATACGGACAATTTTGCGGCTGGTCGTTCCGCGAATGATGGAGTCGTCCACGAGAATGACGCGTTTACCTTCCAGCAAGTGGCGGATTGGGTTGAGCTTCAGTTTGACGCCAAAATCACGAATCTCTTGCGAGGGCTCAATAAAGGTCCGGCCAACGTAGTGGTTGCGGATCAGCGCCTGACGATAGGGGATGCCGGACTCGGCTGCATAGCCGATAGCCGCTGTAACACCCGAGTCAGGCACAGGCACGACCACATCGGCGTCTACTGGATGCTCACGCGCCAGCAATCGGCCCATTCGCTCACGCGATTCGGAGACTGACTTGCCGAAGACAACCGAATCAGGACGTGAGAAGTAGACGTGCTCGAACGCGCAGTGGGCGGTAACGCCAGGTCTGGTGTAGAACTCCCGCGTTACGCCTTCGGGACCGACAATAACCATCTCGCCAGGTAGAACGTCGTCAATGTACGTTGCGCCAAGCAGATCAAACGCGCAAGTTTCAGAAGCGAAGACAGTGGCCTGTTTACCGTCCGACATTTCAAGCCGACCCATCGCCAAGGGACGGAACCCATGCGGGTCACGCGCTACGATCACGCGGTTCTGAGCCAGGAACACAAGCGAGAAAGCACCCTCGATTTGAAGGAGAGCATCCCGGAGCGCCCCGGGCAGCGTACGCTCGTGCGAGCGTGCAACTAGATGGAGAATTACTTCGGTGTCGCTGGTCGATTGAAAAATGGAGCCGTCCCGCTCCAGATCATTGCGCAGCTCTATAGCGTTGGTCAGGTTGCCATTGTGGGCGACTGCTACCTGGCCTTTGCTGCAGGCGACAGACAGTGGCTGGGCATTGGCCAGCGTGGTCTCACCCGCAGTCGAATAACGGGTGTGACCAATGGCAAGCTCACCGGGAAGTTGGTTGAGAACGTCAGGGGTGAAGATATCAGCCACATGCCCCATTTTGCGGACACTGTGAATCTTCTTACCATCACTCGAAGCAATGCCGGCGCTTTCCTGTCCGCGGTGTTGGAGTGCGTATAGACCTAGATAGGAAAGATTGCCCGCTTCGGGATGCCCGTAGATGGCAAATACGCCGCACTCCTCATGGAGCTTGTCAAAAGGAACTTCCGTTTCCAAAGAGACCGTGGTTGTATCTGACATGGAATCTAGACCAGGACGGGATGGCGCAGGAGAGATTCGAGTGAGTTGGCCCAGAGGTCTTCCAACTCGTCTACGCGGCTGTCAACAAGGACTCGTTCGCGGTTTCGAATCACTACTCTCGATTTGAGTGTAACGCCGATTGTCACCGCTTCGACACCTTTCTCCTGGGCAGCTGCGAATATCTTTTCCGGGCTGGTTGTCGAGAGCAGTATCCGAGAAGGAGCCTCATGGAAAAGCAGTATTTCCGGAGGCAGATTGGAGTCGAGTCGAACGTCCACGCCTAGTGAATCGGTTGAAAAGCAGCTTTCAGCAAGCGCAACTGCCAGACCGCCCTCACCTAGGTCGTGCGCTGACTCAACAGCGCGGGACCGAACAAGTTCGCACACCAGGCCCTGCACGCGCTTTTCGTAGTCCATGTCGAGCTTTGGTGGACGGCCCCACAGTGAATCGTGGATCACCTTAGCGTACTGGGTTCCACCCATTTGCCCTGCGTCCGAGGTTCCGATTCCTCCTAGCAGAATTAGCGTGTGCCCCTCGCCCTTAAACCCGATGCCGACCGGCAAGGCAGTAGGAAGCGTACCAACGATGCCTACAACAGGGGTAGGAAGAATGGGGGCGCCCAGCGTCTCGTTATACAGGCTTACATTGCCACCAGTCACCGGTACATCAAAGAACCGGCAGGCTTCGCCTAAGCCTTCGATTGACTCGACAATCTGAGCCATAATCTCAGGGCGCTCTGGATTGCCGAAGTTTAGGTTGTTGGTAGTGGCAATGGGCAGAGCGCCAACGGTCGAAAGATTACGGCAACATTCGGCAACAATGAGCTTAGTTCCTTCGCGCGGGTCGAGTGCGCAATAACGGCCATTGCCGTCAAGCGACATGGCAACCGATGTCTGCGTCCCCTTGATCCGGACGACCGCTGCATCCGAGCCTGGGCCTGCCACCGTGTTGGTTCTTACCTGATGATCGTACTGCTGCCAGATCCAGCGTTTGGAGCAGAGATCAGCCGAAGCAAGCAGCCTTTTGAGATCCGCCGTAAGGTTCAGACTCTGAAGGGGTGGGCCCTGTTCCGGAGCAGTTCGCAGCGGCGAGGTATAAGGCCGGTTGTAGCGAGGCGCTTCATCGGCTAGTGCTCGATTTGAGATTTCGGCAACAGTTTCGCCGGCGTTTCTTACTCGCAACATGCCATCGGACGTCACTACACCGATAGTGGCTGCGTCCAGGCCCCATTTGTGAAACACATCATACAGCTCACTCTCACGGCCTTTCTCGGCCACCAGCAACATGCGCTCTTGCGATTCCGAGAGCATGATCTCGTAAGGCGTCATGCCGGTTTCACGCTACGGGACCAGTTTGAGATCGATGTCGATACCCGTGCCAGCACGACTGCCCATCTCGCAGGTAGAAGACGTGAGCCCGGCGGCGCCCATGTCTTGGATGCCCACAATGGCGCCGGTCTTCATCGCTTCGAGGCACGCCTCCAGGAGAAGCTTCTCCATGAAAGGATCGCCTACCTGCACGTTTGGCCGCTTTTGCTTGGATTCTTCGGTGAACTCAGCCGAAGCCATGGATGCGCCGTGGATGCCATCGCGTCCGGTCTTCGATCCTACGTAGAGGACGGGGTTGCCGACGCCAGTAGCCTTCCCGTAAAAGATCTC
>CALMAV010000241.1:14683-14891 GCA_937859895.1 uncultured Bryobacterales bacterium
GATCTCGTCATGGCGGAAAACGCCAAGCGCAAACACATTAACTAGCGGATTGCCCGCGTAGCTGTCGTCGAAGACGCACTCCCCGCCTACGGTAGGTACGCCGAAGCAGTTGCCGTAGTGAGAGATGCCCGAAACAACACCTTCCAGGATATGGCGATTTCGGTCTCCGGTCTGCGGATCGTCTAGTTTACCGAAGCGAATGGAATCA
>CALMAV010000241.1:14901-16025 GCA_937859895.1 uncultured Bryobacterales bacterium
CCCATGGTGAAGATATCGCGCAGGATTCCGCCGACGCCAGTTGCCGCTCCCTGGAAAGGCTCAATAAAGCTCGGGTGATTGTGAGATTCGATCTTAAACGCAATCGCCAGCCCGTCACCGATGTCTATGATGCCGGCATTTTCGCCGGGACCTTGCAGAACGTGCACGCTTTCGGTGGGCAGCTTTTTGAGGTGAACGCGAGTGCTTTTATAAGAGCAGTGTTCGCTCCACATCACGCTGAAGACGCCCAACTCGGTAATGGTGGGTTCACGTCCTAGAAGCTCTAAGATCTTGTCGTACTCGGCGGTTGTTAGCTGATGCGCAGCCACTACATCGGCTGTGATGTTTGTCATCGGGAAAGGGAAGGGGAGACAGCGGCAAGCATTGACTGAAGCAGCACAAGACCATCTGTGTTGCCAAGTAGCGGGTCGGCTGCACGTTCGGGGTGCGGCATCATACCGAGTACGTTGCGCTCCTCGTTCACGATGCCGGCGATGTTGCGAAGCGAACCATTTAGGTCATTCACATAGCGCAGTATCACGCGATCTTCATGCTCTAACATGTCAAGGGTTTCGTCATTGGCAACGTAGCAGCCCTCGCCGTGAGCCACCGGAAGCTGGAGCACTTGCCCTACCTGAGCTGTACCGGTAAAGGGCGAATCGGCTGAGGCAACCCGGACCGGCACGGTTCGGCAGACAAATTTGAGGTCGGAGTTACGGACCAAGGCGCCCGGAAGCAGACCGGCTTCGGTCAACACTTGGAAGCCATTACAAACGCCCAAAACCGGACCACCCTTCTGGGCGAACTGCCGGACGGCAGCTATGACAGGCGAGAACTTGGCAATAGCGCCACAACGCAGGTAGTCACCATAGGAGAAGCCGCCTGGGAGAACCACCGCATCCAGATTGGATAGTGTGTCCTCCTGATGCCAAACATAAGTTGCTGAAACGCCTAGATTAGCTGAGAGCGCGTACCAGGCATCGTGGTCGCAGTTACTTCCAGGGAATACAACTACGCCGATTTTCATTGCGCCAATGAGAGGCTAAGCTGTGGTAGCCGGGGCAGCGGCGACCTTCTTGCGGGTCGCGCGGCGCTTTTCTACTGGAGGCTGACGGTCGCTTTTC
>CALMAV010000241.1:16035-21085 GCA_937859895.1 uncultured Bryobacterales bacterium
CAGCGCTGGCAAGACCATGGAGGTGACAAATTTCTTCTCCCCATGCTCGTCGAACTTGATCACGACGTAATCGTCATTGCAGGTCATAACCGAGCCAAGACCAAATTTGGTGTGCTCTATCTGAGCGCCTGTGGCATATGCCGGTTTACTCGCCATGACTGTTAGTTTCCTCAGCTAATTATAACAATTTGCAGGAGATTCTGTCGACAGAGCCGCCCGGGCCGGATTTCCAACTGCAACGGTGACCATCGGCTCATATAATAGGCAAAGCAAAGCTTATGGAGGACCTGAAGAAGAAGATACAGGATGAGATTACTGCGTTGGAGTACGAGCTGCGAAATGAGCTGCCGAAAGAAATTTTGAAAGCCCGCGAGCATGGTGACCTGAGTGAAAATGCGGAATACCATGCTGCGAAGGAAAGGCAGGCTTTCGTGAACGCCAAGCTCGGCCAGGCACAAGCGCGACTTCGCGAATTTTCGATGATTGACTTCTCGAAGATTCCCAAAGACAGGGTTGGCTTAGGGTCGCAGGTAGTGGTTCTCGACATAGATAAGAACGAGGAAACTACTTACAAGCTGGTGACAAGCGAGGAAGCCGACGTCTCTAAAGGAAAGATCTCAACTAGCTCGCCCATCGGAAAGGGCCTCCTCGGAAAGCGGGTCGGCGACACTGTCAAGTTTCAGATTCCGGGCGGCTTTCGAGAAATGGAAGTTCTTAGCCTGCTAACTATTCATGAGGTTAGTCCTTCCTAAGCCGAAGAAGCGGAAAAGCAGCTATGACTTACACACGCGCTATTGGAATCGGAGCAAATAAGATCATCCTGCTGATCGTCCGGGGCTTAGCGCTTTCGAAGATCAATCCTAATGTTCTTACTTTTTTCGGATTGATCATTAATATAGCCGGTGCGGTTGCGCTGGCGGCTGGGCGATTTAGAACTGCCGGTTTAATTATCATTTTCGCGGGTTTGTTCGACATGGTGGACGGCCGGGTAGCGCGTGCGACCAACCAGGTTACTCACTTTGGTGGGTTCTTCGATTCGGTATTGGATCGTTACTCGGATCTGGCCCTACTAATGGGGCTGTTGGTCTACTACGGCACGATTAACCGACCTGCCTATGTGGTCCTGACTGCTTTGGTGATGTCAGCTTCGGTGATGATCAGTTACGCCCGAAGTCGAGCTGAGAACATTATTCCAAGGTGCAAGGTGGGGTTTATGGAACGGCCTGAGCGGATAGTGCTCCTGATTATTGGCGCGCTTTTCGACCGCATGGCCCCGGTGCTGTGGATTATTGCGGTAATTGGTAATTTGACCGTCATACACAGGATGATCTTCACTTATGGAGAAACTAAACAGCTGGAGAACGCTCAACTCCGTACTCGTGGAGTAGCGGCATCAAGTTCAGTGTCAGATAACGCCGGATTCTAATTTTCTAAGATCACGATTGCAAAGCCGTGCTCAGCGGTATGGGTCATGGATAAGGAGATATTTTGGACTCCCAGGTCAGAGGCAATCCGGGCTGCCACGCCGGTAAGCTTTAACGTCGGTTTCCCTGAGCGCAGGTTAGTTACCTCAAAATCCTGCCAGGAGACACCTCGGCTCCATCCGGTCCCTATGGCTTTCATCCCCGCCTCTTTCGCTGCAAATCGGGCAGCAAACCGTTCGGCAAAGTTCGCTTTACTCGAGCAGTAAGTACGCTCAGTTTCGGTGTAGATACGCCGGAGAAACCGATCGTTAAAACGCTCGATACTTTCCCGAATTCGGTGAACCTCCGCTAAGTCAGTGCCGATGCCGACAATCATGGTGTTGCAAATGTTGCCTTACAGCCAATCTCGGGACGCAAGACTTACTCCTGCGTCTTACGAAAACTAGCCCAGCGTTTCTTCTGAGCAGCAGCAATTCGTTTACGAGCTTCGGAGCTAAGTGTTCGGCGTTTTCGGCCATTCGACGGAGCAGTTACTTCCGGAACAGGAGTACTCGCTGACTTAGGGGGCCGTCCAACTCGATTGCCCATCATAGCCCTAACCTGAGCAATCTGCTCATCGAGCTTTTGCCTTTGGGCCTCTAGGCCTTGCAACGCGGCCTGTAAGATCTCACGATTCGGAGAAGCGCCAGAGAGTTTCGCCATGTCTCTATATATTTAGTAAGTAACACAAGAGTGTCGGGATTTGCTCTTTCTCTCACTTATTCTCAGATTGGCAGATAAGCGTTACTGGCCCATCGTTTTCTAAGTTGACAAGCATCTCCGCTCCAAAAATTCCCGTTTGTATCACCAATCCAGTACGCCTGCACTTCTCAACAAAAAGGTCATAAAGTGGTCTGGCTATCTCAGGCAAGCTGCGTGCGAATAAGATGGCCGATTGCCCTTGCTAGTATCTCCATACAACGTGAACTGAGAAACCACTAGAAGTTGACCCTGTATATCGACCGCACTCAGGTTCATCTTCCCATCGCGGTCAGGAAAACACGGAGGTGAGTGACTTTAGACGAAAGCTGCTCCGCATTTTCACCTGTATCATCCTCCCGAATACCAAGAAGGACGGCTAGACCACGCCCAATCTCACCTACAATTTTGCCCTCCACGATAACCGAGGCGTGAGATACACGTTGCAACAGAGCGATCATCGTCAGTGAGATGGAACTAGATGTTACTGAGCGACGGAGAAACTGGTCTAAAGTTGCGGCTGAAAAGTAACTGCGCCGTCGGCGGCCGAGCCAACCAGCGCTACATACTTAGCCATAACGCCGCTAGTGTACTTAGGCGCAGGACGCTCAAAAGAAGCCAGCCGGCTGTGTAACTCCTCGATGGGGATATCGAGCGTGACGCGCCTAGCCACGACATCAATGGTGATCAAGTCGCCTTCGCGCACAGCCGAGATGGGACCGCCGACAGCCGCTTCCGGAGCTACATGGCCTACCATGAAGCCACGAGTTGCACCGCTAAACCGTCCATCGGTGATCAGCGCCACCGTCTCCGAAAGGCCCTCACCGACAATCGCGCTGGTGACGCCGAGCATCTCGCGCATGCCCGGACCGCCCCGCGGACCTTCGTAGCGAATCACCATCACATCCCCTGCGCGGATTTGTCTCTCCAGGACTGCCTTCATAGCGGCTTCCTCGCTGTCGAAGACGCGGGCTGGTCCAGTCTGCGATGTCCGGTTCAAACCCGTCACCTTGATCACGGCTCCTTCGGGTGCTAAAGAGCCTTTCAGAATAACCAGTCCGCCAGATTTCTTGATCGGATTGTCGAGGGATCGTATGACCTCCTGCCCGGGAGTTTCCGTCACGGCTGCCATTTGATCACCCAATGTCTGCCCCGTAATGGTCATAGCGGAGGAGTCAACAAAGCCGCCGTCATGCAAGCGCTTGGCAATAACAGGAATGCCGCCCGCTTTGTCCACGTCCGCGGCAGTATAACGACCCGCCGGCAGCAGATCGGCTAACAGAGGCGTCCGGCTGCTGAGCTCCTGAAAGTCGTCGATGTTCAGGGGTACACCTGCCTCACGGGCGAACGCAAGCAGGTGGAGGACTGCATTAGTTGAGCCACCAGAAGCCGCCACACTGGCGATAGCATTATCAATCGCTGCGCGAGTCACGATGTCTCGCGGCCGGATCTCCTTCTCCACCGCGTTCATGATCACCTGGCCACACTGGTGCGCAGCCGAGTGTTTACGCTCGTCCACCTGTGGAATACCATTCAAACCCAAAGGAGAGAGCCCGATGATTTCCATTACCGTCGCCATGGTGTTTGCCGTGTACTGTCCGCCGCAAGCGCCTGCTCCGGGGCAAGCTGCATTCTCAATCTCGAGTAGCTCAGCATCGCTCATCCGCCCGGCAGCGTTAGCTCCAACCGCTTCGAACACATCCTGGATGGTGATGTCGCGGCCTTTGTGACGCCCAGGCAGAATGGTCCCGCCATACAGGACCACTGCTGGAATGTTCAAACGAAGCAAGGCCATAACGGCTCCTGGAATGGTCTTATCGCAGGCCACCAGCGCCACCAGACCATCGAACATATGGCCGCGCGTCACTAATTCAATCGAATCGGCAATCACTTCGCGGCTGATAAGCGAAGTCTTCATGCCCTCAGTTCCCATGGTGATTCCATCGCTGATGGCAATGGTGTTGAACTCCATTGGGGTCCCACCGGCCTCACGAATACCGCGCGCCACATCCACGGCTAACTCACGTAAGAGGAAGTTGCACGGCATTGTGCCAATCCAAGTGTTGGCTATTCCAATAATTGGCTTCTTCAGATCACTGTCGGTGTAGCCAATTGACTTCAGATAAGAACGGGCCGGCGCACGATCTTTGCCCTGGGTAATGGTGTAACTCGGGAGCTTCATAGAAACACCTATTAAAGCAAGGAGGTTGGAGAAGTTCTTAAAGCTGTGAATTACCGAACCGCAGCCAGTTTACGCGCCCGTTGCCACTGTAACTTGTCCCGATACTCCTCATATAGGGTTGAAATTCCCGCCCAGAGGTAACCGCAAACAAATAAAAGCAAGAAGGGAACTGCCAAATAGTTCGTTGTGTCGATGGCAAACAGAACCATGTAGACGAAGTAGGAGCCGATTAGCAGTTCAACATACGGCAGCCAGCCGCTCTTTCGCTTGTAGGCGGTTGGCTGAACTTTATGTCGTCCGTCGGTGTTGGCGCCAATCGCATATTTGGCAGTACGAGCGAAGCTGGTTTGCACACCGAAAAGTGCTTCCAAAACCCCCTTCGCGTTGCTAACCGTCAAAGCAATTCCGGCTGCCATCAGCATCGGAAGAAATGGAATTGACCTCCACCAGGACTTTGGAAATAGCTCCCGCTGCGCATACAGATAGAACGCCGATATGGACCAGAAAGACGCCACGATCAACGGAAAGTCAATCAACACCATCTGAAACATGCCCATGTAGAACCGTACAATCATTACGGGCAACATAAGCATCGAGACAATTAGCATGAGCGGGTACGAGATATTCGGCGTTAAGTGCATGAACGCCTCTGCTTTGACTCGAAATGGCAGGTCAGCTTTGAGAATGCGCGGCAGTAGCTTAATGG
>CALMAV010000241.1:21095-26561 GCA_937859895.1 uncultured Bryobacterales bacterium
CAGGCCTTTAGCCCAGCGAGCCTGCTGCACCTGAAAGCCGTAAGTTTCGGCCGGTAGTTCAGAGGGGCAATCCACGCCGGGCACATACACAAAGCGCCAGCCGTTCAACTGTGCGCGATAACTCAGGTCAGAGTCCTCGGTCAGAGTTTCATGCTGCCAACCGCCGGCATCGTCGATCATCTTGCGACGTAGTAAACCCGCTGTTCCATTAAAGTTAAAGAACAGGCCCGACCCGCAACGCGCTCCGTGTTCCAGCACAAAGTGGCCATCCAGCATCATGGCCTCCACATGTGTCAGGATGTTGAACTCTTTATTCAGATAACTCCAGCGGGTTTGCACCACTCCCACTTCGGGGTCGGTGAAGTAGTCCACCGTACGTTGAAGAAAGTCAGGGGGCGGAAGGAAATCGGCATCGAAAATGGCGATTAACTCACCCGTCGCTGTCTTTAAACCCTCTTGCAGAGCACCAGCCTTGTAGCCATACCGATTCGTTCGATGCAAGTACTCGATAGGAGAACCAGCCGCCCGATGCTGATTGCACAAACGTTCAGTGAAGGCGCTGGTCTCGTCCGTGGAGTCATCCAGCACTTGAATCTGGAGCAGTTCACGCGGGTAATCGATCTTGCTTACCTCCTCCAGAAGTCGTTCGACTACGAATCGTTCGTTGTACAAGGGCAGCTGGATAGTGACTCGGGGCAGTTGCGTGTAACGCTGAGGCGCCGACGTGAGCAAATTACGCTTGTACTTGCGGTAGCGCAAGATGGTCTCATACCGATGCACGCCGTAGATGGAGAGGATGAGAAGAATTGTGAAGTACGGAATCAGCAAAGCCCAATCGAAGGCTGAAAGCTGGTATATGCCGGAGAACGTGTCGTCAAACAAGCCATCCACCATGCGGGAATAAGGCGACGTATTCGCTTTCAGAAAGGCGATGAGCGGGCTGATCATCCTAGCACGTATTTCGATTTTAAACGTTTCTTCTTATTTTTGAAACTGTAATTTGAGGTGTAAAGTCCGTCGCTCACCCGTTGAGCAACTCCCTGGCTCGCAGAAATAAAGCCCGCAGCATCTCCGCCGTCAGCTTCCGAGTCGAAGTGTTTTGCTGGCTCGGGTGGTAGGACGTAAGCAGAAGGGGTCCGGCCGCTTCCGGCTGGTAAAGAGTGCCGTGACCGAAGGCAAAGCGGGACCGCGCGGTGATCTTTCCCGCTTCCTGCAGCACACTCAGGTAGGCCTGTAAGGCGATATTGCCCAGGGCCACTACGATCCGCACGTTCGGTAGATCAGTGAGTTCGCGAGTGAGAAAGGGACGGCAGGTGAGGATCTCGTCCAGGGTCGGTTTGTTGTCGGGTGGCGCACAGCGAAGTGCAGCGGTAATGTAGGCGTCTTGAAGCTGCAACCCGTCATTACGGTTCTCGCTAGAGGGCTGATTGGCAAAGCCGGCTTCCCAGAGAGCGCGGTAAAGAAATTCGCCAGACTTGTCGCCGGTGAACATGCGCCCAGTTCGGTTCGCCCCATGTGCCCCGGGAGCCAACCCAACTAGAAGCAGGCGGGCGTACGGGTCGCCAAAGCCGGGCACTGGCCGACACCAGTAGCTCTGGCCGCGGTACGCCCGCCGCTGAACGACGCCGATTTGTTCACGATGGGCTACCAGCCGCGGACAACGAAAGCAGCTTACAATTTCTTCGTTCAGCACTTGCAACGGTGGCGGTTGCCCATCGCCAGGAAACACTTACTGCGCGTTGCTCAGCAGTTCAGGTCGCGAACCTTCACGCTTCATGGCTGAACTGAGTCGGTTGAACTCGGTTCGGATTGGCCCCACACTCCCGGCGAGCGCTTGCAAGCCGACTTGCGAAAGATCGGAAGAAGCCGCTGCAGTACGAAACATAGGCAGAATTTCGCTGAACTGTTCTACCAGCCGCGGATCGCGCCAGCCCCGGCCTGCCTCTTCTCGGATGATCGCGATTGCCTCTTCCGCAGTAAAGGCGCGCTTATATGGACGAGCGGTGGTCAGCGCGTCGTAGATATCAGCTAGCTGCAGGATACGAGCGAGTAGAGGAATCTGCTCGCCGCGCAGCTTGTCCGGATAGCCCGAGCCGTCCCACCTCTCGTGATGATGCCGGATGATTGGCAGCACCGAGTGCAGTGAACGCATGTTGCTGCATATCCGTTCACCGCGCTCTGGGTGCGCCATCATCACCACCCACTCTTCAGTGGTAAGCGGGCCGTTCTTAAACAGGATGTGGTCTGGCACAGCAACCTTGCCGACATCGTGCAAATATCCCGAGCGCTGTAACGCCACAATATCGGCTCCAGGTAGGCCCAATGCCGAACCCATAGCGGAAGCCATCAATGCGAGGCGTTCACAGTGCTGCCCTAAACCCGGGTCTCGATCTTCCATCGACTGCGCTAGCGAAAACAATACCGTCTCCGAATCATCCAGCGAGTCAATCATAGCCTTATGCCGCAAACTTGCTTGAATGCGGGCCTGAAAAGCGCGGGGTCGAAGCGGCATTACCAGGAAAGCGTCAGCCCCGGCTTCGAGCGCTCGGACTTCCACTTCCACGTCGTCCTCTCCGGAGAGTACAAACAGTGGCAGGAACTTCATGGGCGCAGTTTTTTTCAAAATGCGGCAGAACTCAACGGCACCCAGTTCGCCCAAACCCAGGTCAATCAGCACTAAATCTACCCGGTTGATTGTGATAGCCGCGACGGCTTCACTAGTCGATGCCACTTCGACGATTTCAGGTTGCAGATGGGTCAACAACTGGCGCAGTGTTGACCGCCTTTCCTGGCACGAATCTGCGATCAGAATCCGGCAATGGAGCGGCGCCTCCGATTCTTTGTCGCCATCCCGCCTTACATTGCCCCAGTCGGTGATAGAGGTGACGTTCTTCTTTCTCGCGGTATCGACCATACATGCGTTTGTTGACTCTATCGTTTATGTGGGTCCAGGCTTGAAGATTTCTATCCTATAGGTTTCATGCAACTACTTTTGAGTACTATTCCTCGTTCGATCTACCCGTAGTACTGTTGCTATCCAACAAAAATGAGAAGCGTACCGTTGACTGAAGAGCAGGTATGACCAGACTGCAACTTTCTATCCTTCCTGGAGTCTCACCGGTGACCCCTGTTACGGGTTCGGCCCGGTTAAGGTCGGTATTAGCAGAAATAGAGTGGTTGGCTTTTGTGAATATTCTCGTTGTAGAAGATAACCCCGGTGATGTAGAGCTGTTTCGTGAGGCGTTTCGCACGCTTAAGAGCTCGGCAACTATTACGTCGGCTGCCGACGGTTATGAGTGCCTGGCGATATTGTTCGGGCAGGTGGCTCCCCCGAACGCTTTGCCCGATCTGATCTTTCTTGATCTGAACCTGCCTCGAATGAGCGGTTACGATGTTTTGCAACGAATCAAGAGCAGTGACGCAACCCGCCACATACCTGTGATCGTGCTTTCCGGCACTCGATCTGAATCAGAGGTCAAGCGCGCTTATGAAGGCCATGCGAATGCTTTTGTACGAAAGCCGAGCACGTTGGAAGACCTGATTGCTGCGGCCCGCGGGCTGAAGTCGTTCTGGATGGAGACGGCGCGGCTTTCCAGTGCGTTTGCCACTCCTTACCGACCTGTTCCCGAGGGTGGAAGCTTCTAGTAGCCTGGTAGAAAGCGTGCTTTAATTGAGTGGGAAGCGCCACATCAACTCGCCTCGCTCTTCCTTCTTCCACTTTCCAAGGAGTACTTCGCTGAATACAAAAGTCGCTGTTAGCGGCCAGGTCCGTGAACCCGCCGATCGTTGGACCACCACAGACGCATCCGAAATGTACGATGTTCCGAGCTGGGGCAAGGGATACTTTTCCGTCGGCGCTAATGGCAATCTTCTCGTTCATCCTACTAAAGAGGCTCATCGCACTATCGACCTGAAACAATTGGTCGATACGCTCGGCTGGCGGGGTATTTCGCTCCCCATTCTGATTCGGTTTGCCGATATTTTGAAGCATCGGTTGGGCGAGATTCACCAGGCATTTGACTCTTCTATCCGCGAGCATGGCTACCAGGGCCGGTACTGTTGCGTGTATCCGATCAAAGTAAATCAGCAGCGCCAAGTGGTGGAGGAAGTTTTCCGCTTTGGGCGCGCTTACAACTTCGGCCTCGAGGCTGGTTCTAAGCCTGAACTGCTGGCAGTTCTAGCCATTGCTGATAACGAGACCCCGATCATCTGCAACGGCTTTAAAGATGACGAGTACATCGAAATGGTTATGTTGGCCAGAAAGATCGGCCGCCAGATCACTCCTGTCGTGGAGAAGTTCACCGAACTAGACCTGATCATTAAGCATGCTCAGCAAGTGGGCGTAAAACCGACCATTGGCCTGCGGGTAAAGCTGGCCAGCCGCGGCTCAGGGCGTTGGAAGTCGTCGGGCGGATATCGTTCTAAGTTTGGCTTGACTGTCAGCGAAGCTTTGAAAGCGGTAGAACTGCTGAAGCAGAAGGGCATGGAAGATTGCCTCACGCTTTTGCATTTTCATTTGGGCAGTCAGATCACCAATATTCGCCAAATTAAGGCGGCGGTGATCGAAGCGGCCCGGATTTATGTTGACTTAAAGAAGTTGGGCACAGGTCTTTGCTTCCTGGATGTAGGCGGTGGGCTTGGCATCGACTACGACGGTTCGCAAACGGACTTCGAATCGAGTGTGAACTACACCTTGGGCGAGTACGCCCGTGATGTCGTCTACCACATCCAAAGCATCTGCGAGGAGAGCGACATTCCGCACCCTAACATCATTACCGAGAGCGGACGGGCGGTAGCGGCGTACCATAGCGTGCTCGTTTTCAACGTTGTGGGAGTCAGCGGGTTCGGTGAGGAAGAGCTGCCGGGTAGCGTTCCGGAGGATTCTGAGCAGCCCCTGATCGATCTGTTCGAGACCCACCGGTCTCTCAACAAACGCAATCTATTGGAGACGTATCACGATGCTCAGCAAGCATTGGATTCGGCTTTAAATCTATTTAGCCTTGGCTATCTCACGCTGGAACAGCGCAGTCTTGCCGAAAGCTTCTATTGGTCTATCTGCCGTAAGATTCTGAAGTTTGCCGGTGAGCTTGATTACTTCCCGGAGGAGCTGGAAGCACTTGAGGCGCTGCTTTCCGATACTTACTTTTGTAACTTTTCGCTGTTCCAGAGCATGCCCGATAGCTGGGCGGTAAAGCAGCTGTTTCCGATTATGCCGATCCATCGCCTAGATGAGTCGCCGACCAGGCGCGCTGTTTTGGGCGATATCTCGTGCGACTCCGATGGCAAAGTAGACCAATTTATCGACCGGCGTGATGTGAAAAAAACCCTTCCGTTGCACTCCTTCAATCAGGACAACGAAACGTACATTCTCGGTGCGTTTCTACTTGGCGCGTATCAGGAGATCTTGGGCGATTTGCATAATCTCTTTGGCGATACAAACGCTGTTCACGTCAGCCTGGATGATCA
>CALMAV010000242.1 GCA_937859895.1 uncultured Bryobacterales bacterium
GGTATAGACCGTCCGTGTTGGTAACTCCGGTACGCCTTTCGTTGGTACCGAGATTCGTGAGAATGACTTCCGTTCCGGGAAGAGTTGCTCCGGACGCGTCGGTTACGGTTCCTACGACAGAACCGAAACTCGTTTGAGCTGGAAGAGTCTGGGGAATGCTGATCAGGACAGCGAGGAAACCCAGAAGATACAGACTTTGTAATCTTCGCAAGTGGCTAACCTTTCCTAGTACAACGTAAAAACTACGTCACCCTGGTTGCCGTCAGTATGAACACTTAGTACTACGAAGTCAAGGAAAGAGAAAGCCTTATGACTTACGCCTGGGTATGGCCGGCACTGTCTTGAGCCAGACCATGTAAAAACGTCTTTGTCCCATTTATCGCGAGATTATGGATCTCGTGCGTGCTGAGAGGTCCAGCCAGGCCAAGCAGCATTCGCATATTCCAGCCTCCCTGGACGAGGCTTAAAAACTGTTCTGTCAGAAGTTCAGGACTGCCGCGGCGCAGAAGATTTTGGTCTTGCCAATGAGCCATAGTCTGGCTGACCAAATGCTTAAAAAGTTTAGGACCAGCATTATAAAACGCCTCGGCTAGACCCGGGAATTGACGGCACTCTGCCAGGACAGTGTGGAAAAGCGCAATAGCTCGAGGGCAGGCAAGCGTTGTGAGGAATTGCCGTCCAAGAACCGTAAGGCCTTCTTCCGGAGTGAGATGTTCCACCTGGAAGCAACATAATGGCTCCAGGATCTCGGCAGTTAGCGCCTCAATAGCTGCAATGAAAAGAGCCTCTTTGCCTCCGTAGTAGCTATAGACTGTCGTCTTCGAGCCACCTGTTCGCTCTACAATCGCGTCAACGCTGACATTCTCGTAGCCCCGCTCCAAGAAAAGATCAATTGCGGCCTTGAGAATCTGGTTCTGTCTACGTCGTATTGCCGTTTCCGCCATTAAGCTCCCTCAGCCTATCGAAAGCTCCTTGTAAAACGATCTCTTTCCTTAATGACCGTCCTATTGCCGGCAGACAACGGCTGCAGCTGCGCGCTGAGTTTTTCCAGTGTAGCCGCCATTGCTTCCCGCGAAATCCTCTCGATAATAGGACCGGCGATCCAACGGACCGCAGACGGAATGTCGCGGCTTAGTGTTAGAGATTCTACCTCAGCGAAGATGCCAGCCTTCTCTTCCCGAAATCGTACTACCGTGAAAATTCGCTGAACATAACCATGATCCTGTTCAGGCGCTATGTCCTGTTCGTGCGGTCCGTCCGGGTCCTCTAACTCCCGAAGCTTGGTTGATTGAGTAGTGCTGTAACCGATTCCGTTGCCTACTGAAACAAAGCGGGAACGGAACTCGCCACGCAAACCTGTCCTAATGTTCCAAGCCTTGGAGACGATCGTGAGCGCATAAGTAAATTCATCGCCGCTCCGGGTAAGGACTCTTGATTTGGTCACGGCTGGTGAATAGATATTGGAGTAGTTTCCGTAATCCTGCACCGATTGAAGCAGCTGAGCTGCAGTAGTGCCCCGCAAAAAGACTGCGCCTACCCAGTGATGAATGATCCCTGACTGTACAGCTATGGTTCCTCGATTGTGCAGGGGCGCAACAAGAATAGATCCCGCTTGAACTGCTGATTCTCGCTCAGGTGATTGATCGATCCAGAGAAAGTGATCAGGCGTCTGAACCGCCCTTTGCAGTTCATCCTGTATGTGGCCGCAGTAGGATTCCCACTGCTTCACAGCTGTCGAGTTAGCTGTGCCAGCTACTGCCGTCATGGGAACACATAAGGTAGCAAGTAGTACGAAGAGATGAGTTCTGGCTAGAATGCGTTGATTCATTCGATACTGTACGGTTCAGTATCATGATGAGTGCCTTAAGCTTGGAGTTGCGGCCAAGGGCGAACTCTCGTACTACCCAGTTTTTGTAGGTTCAGAATGTTCCTACCTCTACGCGTGAGGAGCAGCACGGAACATTTTGTTAGTAGCTGCCGTCTATTCATCGGAGAGTCGCATATGAATGACGAGAAAATATCAGGCAATATTGACCAAGCTAAGGGCAAAGTCAAAGAGGAGTGGGGCAAGGTCACAGACGACAAAAGCACCCAGGCTGAGGGCTTGCTCGATCAGGCCAAGGGCAAAGTAAAAGAGACTGTCGGTGATGTAAAGGACAGCCTCAACAAAGATAGCGGCAAGCTGTAATTCGGGTTATTGCCCTTTCGCGTCGGCCGCGTTCACGACTCGAAGGGTAACCACCTCGAATGGCTTCAAGGAGACTGTTACTTGATCTCCGGAAGTCGCCAGAGGCTGTAGATCATCTTCAACTCCTGAGCAAAGACTAGCTGCAGTGACTTGAGCAGATGGAAGGTGGATGACGCCTTCCGTGTTCTTGCCATCTGTCTCCATGAGCCGCAGGATGGTTCCCCGATGATCCTCGGCAAGCTTCCAAGTACTCAATGCAATCCCGTCGCCTTGGATTTGCAGAAAACTACGGCCTTCAGCGGGCAAGGGACGTGGTGGGTTGCCGGTCTTATCCTGGCCGACAACCTCATTTATTTCGGCTGACCTCATTGCATCGAGCCCTAAGCGAGTCAAGGCACCACCATTTAGCGCATTCGCACTTGTCATCACATAACGGAAGACAAATGTTCCGCCCTGACCGGCACGATAATTAGTGTGCCAGTAGTTGTTCATTACGTAGGAAAAAAGGGTGGAGCTTTTAGGCTGAAAATCACCAGGCCACTGACCACGGTTGATGTCGCCGAAGCTGGCGAGCGAAGCATCTACGGGTACGATTCCAACCGAGGTACCTGCATCACTGACCGCCATCCATTGCTGGACGTTGAACCACTCAAGGCTTCCGCCTTTCATCAAGTCGCGCGACGGATCAACGGAGCCCTGCTGAGAAGCATATGCGAATTGCGGATTCTGTGCTGCGACCGGAAAAGCGATGTAAACTCCCTCTTTTCGCTCCGTGTAGTCTTTGCTGACGGCAATTCTAAATTCAATCTTTTTCTGGTGATCGAAGAGAAGAACTTCGGTCTCTACCTGCGGCGTGTTTACGTTGGTGCTGGCGAGCCGAATTGATTTACCCCAGGACGTCTGCTCGACGCCGAGCAGCTTGCCATTCGCTGCGTTGTTGATGGTCAGACGCCCTGGAGGCAGCGCAGGAAAGGGATGCATCATCTGGGTGACGCCATCACCACCGGTGACATAAAGATACTCGCCGAATTTGTAAGGGCTTGCCATGTCGACCAACTCTCGACCTAACTGCTTGTCGAAGATGCTGTTGAGCGACCCGGTTTTCTCGTCGATTGTGATGCGGTAGAAATCGGATTCAACCGTCTGGCTTTTGTCGAGTTGAGGCGTTGTGACAGGTTGTTGATGCCGGGTAATTGAAAAGCATTTGTAGCCTACAGGCGGAGTGTCGGGCGAAACAAAACGAACCCGCTTAAACCTTTGCTGGTGAGAAAGCACCTGGAGAACAATCGGCTTCTGCGTACTCAAGTCAACAATGCCGGAATTCTCGTCAAGATCTGTCTCAACCATCAGGTCGCGTTTCCAATTCAGTGAGTTGAAAACAACAAGGGTGTTGGCGGGAATGTGTATCTGGTCAGCCAACTGGCTCATGGATCGATCAGTGACATCTGCGATCTGCAGAGCGGCTTGTTCAGCCCGATTGTCTTTGACCCGAAGCTGCCTGATGGATTCATCTTGGTTCGGTTGAGAGACGGAATTGTAAGAGAGCCAGGTGTGTTCGGAGAAGAGAACGATGTTGCGCCATATGTCAGTAAACGCGTTTGTTGGCGGCCCCAGATTGGGATCAAGCGTATGAGTGACGGTTGAGAGCACTTCGGCAGAGAGAGCGCGGTTCTGATTCGCGCGGTCTTCAGCAGCAAAATAAGCATCGCTGCCGATACCGTCTTCCCAGTAGCCACCGCCGTCGCCCTTGAACTCGGGCAGATCTTTCGAATAGTGCTGTTCGACGTAGTGGAAGAAATCGCTAAAGGTGGAATACTGCAACTTCGGGTAGGCATAGTTCTTATTCCACTCGGTAGCAAAGGTTGCGGTGGCCGGATAGAGATCAGTATTTTCCACCTGCACTCCGTAAACCAATGCGACATCGGGCTTGTAAGTCGGCGTGGAGAACGCCTGCATATAAATAGGAAGCGATTCGCGGATCGCCAACTGCTGCGGAGGAAGCCCGAATAACGTTTGCACTTGCTGATAATGGCGCGAGTACCAAAAAAGGACTTTCTTGCCGTCAGGGCCGACCCACCAGAAGGGAGACTTTTCGTTCCAATGGTTGTAGAAGAGGACAGGAGCTCGGTCGTTATTCGAAGCTCCCACCCAATACTTGACCCCGCTGCTTGCCAGAATGGACGGATAGCTGCCCGAGTAAGTAGGGACGTCCGTTATGTTGGCGTATTCAAAAGGTAGATTGTACTTACGGGACAAGTCTCTGGAGGTGTACAGGGAACGATACAGGGTTTCCAGAGAAGCGTACCCCGTCAGCACATTCACATACTGCGCAGGTAAGGACATCTTGCCGCTCTTGAAGAGATCCATGAGGTCTGCAATCTTAGCTTCAGAGCGAGTGGCAAGATACTGTTCGACGTTCCAGGAGCCATCCGGAGAGAACCGGAAATCGGGATTCTCGTGGATTAGTGATTGTGCTCTTGCCAGGACTCTCGACTGGATCTCAGCAACTTTACCTTGGTAATCAGAATATCCGATATCAAGATGGGTGTGGGGCACGACGAAGACGGTCCACTTGCGTTGCGCAATGAGTGAGATCTCGCTGGAATTAGCGATTCCCGGCGCAGCTATCTTAGCTGGAACAGTACCGTCCCACGCAGCAACTGGAAAGGAGACGCGGCTCTCACCAAAGTCGCCTGCGGGGATTTGAGTTCGGTAGTGCTTGCCTTGTACCGATAAGTCGACCATCTGTGCCTGCCACGGTCCATCGAACGTGAAGAAACCATCGACAATTTCGGCCAGGCCATCGGATGTCTGCTGGAAGAAGATTGTGGGTTCAAGAGCAACCTTGTTTCTCGCAGACGTGGTGGGCGCCGATGGCGTCAGCTCCAGAGCATCGTAGTTGAAGCCGCCAATCTCTTCGTCTCCTGAGGCAGTTGGGGGAGAGTCGACAGTAGTAATAGCAATGGTGTTCGAGCCCTGCTTTAGAAGCTGAGCCGGAATCTGGGCTTGCACTGTGCTCTGCGATTCGTGTGGATCGAAAGAGAAACTATCGTCAGATCGCGAATAACTAAGTTTCGGATGAAGAAAGAAGGAGCCTTTTTTGCCATTCACGTTGATGCTGAGAGTGGGCACCCGCGGCCGATCAATCAGCGCAACAATGTGTAAGGTGTAAGGCCGTATCTGCTGTAAGTCAAATACGATTCGATATGTACTGCCCGTGCTTTGGCGAGCAGGCCAGTCCCGCTTCGGGTCACTGCTGCCGACCGTGTAAGTGAGAGCTCGTGCGGCTCGATGAGTAAACTCGCCGGGTGATTGATCAAATCTGCCGATCTGCCAAACCGCTTGGGCGCTGGCGTATCCGCTCGCAAGAAAGGCCAAAGCCCAAAGAGGAGCAACGGTTCTGACAAAGGCCAAGTTTAGAACCTCCCTGAAAGCTTAAGTGTAAGTTCAACTTACCTTCAGGTTACTTAGTCAGGGTAGCGCTAACGGGAACACTCATCGACTTGGCTTTTACCAATCAAAGACATTTGGCAAGCCACGCAGTATTCAGGCCGCCGCATTTTGGAATCCCTCTACCGGTAACGTAAACAAGAAACGGGCACCCTCACCCGGGGCCGACTCTGCCCAGATTCGTCCGCCGACTCCTTCCACCAAACGCCGGCAGATTGCAAGGCCTACTCCGGTACCACAACGCTTCGGGTCATGTGCCTTGGTGAATAACCGGAAGATACGTTCAGAGTTCTCAGGTTCGAAACCCAGTCCGTTATCCTCGACCGAGAACAGCCAGTAGTCCCCGTTGCGGACGGCTCTTACGCGAATAAGCAGAGTTTTCTCAGAACGGAAACGAACCGCATTGGAGAGCAGGTGCTCGAAGATTTCGGTCAGGGCTGCGGAGGGAACATCTACAGTAGGCAAGGCAGAAACATCGAGTTTTGCACCATGGTCAGACGCACTTTGCTCCAGGCGTGCCCAAGCCTCCAAACAGCTGCCCCTGGCGTCAGTACCAGGCGTGTTCACGGCAAGGCTGTTGCCGGCGTGGTGAAACTGCTGCAGCGCACTAAGCTGGCGGTCAATCCGTCGTGCTCCTTCCGCTATGAAGTTGAGATACTCACGGCCTTCCTCATCCCGTAATTGCGCATCGTGCCGCTCCAACAACTGAGCAAAACAGCTAATGTTGCGAACCGGCTCCCGCAGATCGTGACTAAGTGCGTAAGATAGCTCCTGCAAATGTTTGTTAGAGCGGCGCAGAAAGCCATCGCGTCCGTCAAGCGCCCGTCCGGCTTGAGAGAGTTCGGAAGCTTCACGCAGAATGACTACGGCTCCATACAACAATCCACTGCCCTCTCTCCGCATAGGCGCCATGGAGCCGACAACAGCTTGGTCGGTACCGCCCTTATGCTGAATCACAGCACTCGCGAATGGAATTGGTTTATGGCTGGTCATGACCAGGTCAAGATCGACCGAGTTGCTCTGCCCTTTTTGGTCACGCATTTGGACCACTTCGTAGAACCGACGACCAACTGCTTCACGCTTGTTCCAGCCTGTCATCTGCTCTGCGCCTTGATTGAAGAAAACGATGTAGCCGTCTTTATCGGTTGCAATAACTGCGTCGGAGATGCTGGTGAGGGCCGAGTCAAACCAGACGCGCTTATCTTCGGCTTCCTGTTGCAAACGGTGGCGGTTGAATCCCACCTCAATGGCAACCTTCAAATCGGCTTCGTTGAACGGTTTAACGACATAACCAAACGGTTCGGTCTTATTTGCCCGGCGCAGCGTTTCTGAATCAGCATGAGAGGTAAGAAAGACCACTGGGATACCAAACAATTTACGGATCTCGGCTGCGGTCTCAATGCCGTCTTTTCCGCCGCGAATCTTGATGTCCATAAGGACCAAATCGGCAGGAAGATTGCCGGCGAGTTTGAGCGCATCAGCTCCTGTTCCAGCTTGCCCGGACACCTCGTATCCCAACTGCTCGAGCATGCTGGTGATGTCTCGCGCGATGATGCCCTCATCCTCCACAACCAATACGCGCAATCTCTTTGTATCCATCTGATCCTTAGTGAGCAACGTAACCTCTTCCGGCGTGTCAGATTCAAGCCACAATTCGCTTATGTAATAGGTGGCCGTTGCCGGAAGAATTCTTAACGCAGTTCGTTCCTGACATTTTCGCGACGAGTGTATCGGGTCACCTGCTTCCGCCAAAGCGCAAAAGCACGGCTAAATGGTTGAAGCTGAATCTCTCACAGGTTTTCTTCTTACCTGTGAACAGAGCGGCCACGGCGTGTGCGGATGCTTATTTAGTAAAGAGGTGAGTTGGTTAGGAACGAGCAATATTGAGGTATTGCTAGCAGCGTTTGCGATATGATCAAAAAGCTGAGCGGGAGTAATTCAGCGGTAGAATGCCAGCTTCCCAAGCTGGACGTCGCGGGTTCGATCCCCGTCTCCCGCTCCATGTTCTCAACAATTTAGCACTATTTCACCCTGCGCTTGAAAGTCCTTAATGGACTAAAAAGCAGAACAAATAGCCCAAATAGGCCTAAACTGAGCATCTCCCTCACGATTTCGAACTGGCATTCGTTTGTCAAATCCGTCAGCCCAATCAAATCAGGGGCAAACGTAGCCAACCTCTCCCAAATGACAAAACTGTAATTAGACCGTGAACAGAGCTGATCAAATCTGCCGGGAGCGGCAGCGGACCTCATCGGTGTCCGGCTCCGGTTAAGGTACACAGCACAGGCAAGGAAGGCGATCGTCTTTCTTCCCGTGGAATCAGATCTTGGTCGCCTGTGAGCGCAACGTTGGCCAGCTTTTGTGAATACATCGCCGTTAGCGGTGGGCAATCCTGTTCGTCTGTTAAAAGTTCGCCAAGATGACGGCGTTCAAGGTCGATTGCGAAACTTGATCAGGAAGAAGGTGTCCGTCAGATCGGGTCTTTCCCTCTGCACTGAGGCTCCAGTCTATTGCAAAGTCTTGAATGCGCTGTTTCCAACGTAAATTAGGCTGATACATGAGGCCCGGTATCCTCCTTTAGGAAGATGGTTGGCCGGCGCTAGCCGGGTCGGCCGCCGACATTTAGTCGAGCAAGCGGCGATGACGCTCCATTGCGAATTTGATCAAAGCATGGGTGCCGCGCAGATTCAATTTCTCACAGATATGGGCCCGATGATTCTCCACTGTTCTTGGACTGATGCCGAGATCGGCAGCGATGTCCTTACTGGTTTTGCATTCGGCCAGAAAGTCAAGCACCCGCCTCTCAACCGGCGTCAGCCGTTTCACGCCGGAACCGCTGACCTGAGCGGAAGCACGAGATACAAACTGCACAAGGTGGGCCGATAGGGAAGGACTGATGTAGGTACCACCGGCAGCAACGGACGAAATGCAGCTTACGATCTCATTCGTGGCGTCTTCCTTGACAACATAACCGCGCACGCCGATGCTGAGCGCTTCTTCCAGGTGGAGTTCGTCTTTGTACATGGTGAGAAATGCCACCGCGCATTCAGGGTATTGCTGCCGGACGGTGCGCGCCACCGAGAAGCCATCAGACATCGGCATATCGATGTCGAGAACAGC
>CALMAV010000243.1 GCA_937859895.1 uncultured Bryobacterales bacterium
CGGATGTAGGTGATATCCGCCACCCAGAGTTGATCCACATCCGCCAGCACCATGTCGCGCGTCAGGTTCGGATACACTTTGCGGCCATGTGTGGAATCGGTGGTTACGACGAACTTGCGTTTGCGCATGCACAGCAAATTGTCTTCTTGCAGAATGCGGTACACGCGTTTCGGATTAACGGTCCAGCCGCGCCGCCGCAGTTCGGCGGTGATTCTCGGGCGTCCATAGCTCGGCCACTGCAGTGCGATCCGCTGAATCGCATCCCGCAATTTCATGTCGGCATCGCGGCCGGGAGCGGCGTTCTCGTCGAAGCGATAAAAACTCGCGCGGCTGACGTGACCTAACTGCGTCATGCGTTCCAAACTCAGTCCCCGGCCCGTCCTCATCTCTTTCTTTGACCTTGCGGTAGACGGCGGATTTCCAGTCAATGCCTGCAGCATCCGCTGTTCCTCGATGCGCTGCAAGTACCCCTTCAAAAAATCGATCTCCAGCGCCTGCTGGCCGATCTTGCGCTCCAGTTCAGCCACCCGGCCTTCCGACCAGCGCTGCTTTCCGTTGCCAGGAAACACGTTCGCCGGCGCTTCTCGGAACTCACGCCGCCAACGGTGCAGCACGTTGGGGTTGACTTCCACGCCCCGCGCCACTTCTGCGATCGATACGCCCTGCTCCAGCCGCCGTACGGCGGCTATCTTGAATTCTTTCGTGAACTGCCTGCGAGACAATCCCATTGACTCAATTCTCCATTCGCTGAATTTTGAGTCTTAACTGTTTGTCTCAATTTTGGGGGCAAGTCCAAAGCAGCTTCTTCCGGTTGTAATACACATTCTTTCTGCGAGACCTAATCACCTAAAAAGCCTACTGCAAGACGAAGCATCAAGGAGAAGCATCAAGAGCATCAAGTAGAGCATCAAGAGGCATCAAGGGACAGATAGGGGGCATGAAGGGACAGAAGGGCATGAAGGGACAGACGGAGTGAATATCTGAGATTTATAGCCTCTGGCCTAAACTTCTTCTTCTGTAATGGCACGAGTAGCGCGTTTGCTGATCGAGGACGCGGTGTACCACGTCACCGCACGGGCAATCGGAGGGGGCAGATTTTCTTCGAGCCAAGTGACTACCACTGGTACTTGGAAACGCTTTCGGCAAAAAGCACCGCCTTTTCCCTTGAGCTGCTTGGCTGGTGTTTAATGCCAAATCATGTTCACTTACTCGTTCGTGAACGGCACCCGCGCGCGTTGTCCCAAACCATTCGCTCGGTCCATGGCGCCTATGCCGTTCGGCTGAATCACCAATTAGGCCAGGGCAGCGGACACGCTTGGCAAGGCCGTTTTTATTCGGTACCGGTGCCCACCGATCGGATTTGGACAGTGCTCCGGTATATCGAGCTCAACCCTGTTCGCGCCGGCTTGGTTAGCACCGCTGGAGGCTCTCCATGGTCAACTGCGCAACACCATCTTGGGATCAACGGCAAGCCCGACTGCCTTAGCGTTTCCGACTGGCTGCAAGATTGGACTCCGGCCCAGTGGGCTGAGGCTCTCGCAACCGGTGTTAGGGGAGAAGAGGAACTACTAATCCGGCGAGCAACCAAGATTGGGGATTGGTCGAAGGCCTACGCAACGGCTGGTGATCCCCAATAGGCCATTGACCTTGGGTGATCTTCCTCAGATATTCTGGAGTGAACCCCAAAAATGAGACAGCGAGTTAAAGGAACGAATACATTGAACGG
>CALMAV010000244.1 GCA_937859895.1 uncultured Bryobacterales bacterium
GCCCGGTACGTTTTCGCTTCTGCAAAGCAGCCGGCCTGAGGTCAGTCTGGCCCTGGTGCGACATCCGCAAACACGAGCAGTCGGCTTTACTGGCTCGCTTCGGGCCGGACGTGCCCTGCTCGATGAATCTGCCAAGCGGCCGTCGCCCATTCCGGTTTATGCAGAGATGGGAAGTGTCAATCCAGTCTTCCTGCTTCCCGGTGCACTGAAGGCCAAAGGCGAAGCCATCGCTGAAGCACTCTTCAAGTCGGCCACCGCTGGTGTCGGACAGTTCTGCACGTGCCCGGGAATTGTGTTTGCTGTGGAAAACGAGAACACCCGGCAATTTCGCAATAAGCTGACGGCTGCTTTCCAGACTGCACCATCCGGAACAATGCTTAACGCGAACGTCAGCAAAGGTTATCACGATAAGGCGGAACAGTTCGCCAAAGTTCCCGGAGTGGAAACAGTACGATCGCAAGCTAATGGAAGCCCTGGCAGTGTCAGCGCAGAACCTTTTCTGTTCACCACAGACTTTCAGACCTGGGTAAGCAATAAGTCTCTGCACGAGGAGATCTTCGGGCCGGCGACCATCCTTGTGCAGGTGAAGTCGGAAGGGGAACTAAGTGCCGCTGCTCAGGCTCTAGGAGGCAGTCTGACCGCGACCATTCATGGCACGAGCGAAGACATGAAGATCAGCCGAGGGCTGGCCGATGCCTTAAGCCGTATCGCAGGCCGCGTTATCATGAACGGCTTTCCTACAGGCGTAGAAGTAGGAACGGCTATGAATCATGGTGGGCCTTACCCGGCTTCAACTGACGAACGCACAACTTCGGTGGGAACTGCCGCAATTTTGCGTTTCGCCCGGCCTGTCTGCTATCAAAACTTCCCGCCTGATTTGCTGCCTGTGGAGTTGCTCGATACGAATCCGCGGGGCATCTGGCGATTAATCAACGGCACACTCACCCGCGATCCGATCCAGGCCTGACACACCATGGCTGTAGAGATCCCCACCGGCGTCGATACCTGCCAGATTAAGTGCGGCAAGCGCAACTTGACCGTTACCAATCTCCAAAAGATCTTCTGGGCGGAGCTCGGCAAAACGAAGCGCGACTTGCTTCTCTACTACGCAGCAGTTGCGGATGCCCTCCTGCCTCATATCAAAGATCGTGCCATGGTCATGAAGCGATACCCAAATGGCATTGAGGGTGACTTCTTCTTCATGAAGCGCGCTCCAAGCTACCGGCCGGAGTGGCTCGAAACTTGTTCCATTGAGCATCGTTCCGGTAACGTGATCGACTTTCCTGTCGTGCAGGATATAGCTTCTCTCTTATGGGTGATCAATCTAGGTTGCATCGACCTGAACCAATGGTATGGTCCTTGCGAAGATCTTAGCCGGCCCGATTACGTGCATTTCGACCTTGATCCGGTCGCCCCGGCAGGTTTTGCTGAGGTTCGGCGCGCGGCTCTACTCGTTCGTGACTTCCTGCGCTCAAAAGATGTGGAAGCTTATCCGAAGACCAGCGGCTCACGGGGCATTCACGTGTATGTGCCACTGCAGCGTAAGCCTTTGCAGAAAGAAGTATGGACCGTAGCCAAGCGTTTATCGTTCGAGCTTGCAGCCGCTCACCCCGACCTGCTGACAGCCGAGTACAAAATTGAAAAGCGTCCGCCCGGGCGCGTGCTGGTGGACTACAACCAAAATGCCTGGGGCCGAACGCTGGCGTCCGTTTACTCTATTCGGCCTAAGCCGCAAGCAACCGTTTCCACCCCGATTACCTGGCAGGAGATAGAGGAAGGCGTCGAAATAGAACAATTCACCATGGACACTGTTCCTGCTCGATTAGAAAAGGTGGGTGATCTGTTCAAGCCACTATTGATGC
>CALMAV010000245.1:0-1153 GCA_937859895.1 uncultured Bryobacterales bacterium
ACCTTGGCCCGACTCGTTGGCAGCGAGCGGGAAGTTCGAGTTTCCGGTGAGAAGTGCGGCCTGCCCCAGATCAAGATCCTGACAGGCTATGCAGCTTCGGGAGCCGAACTGCGTAGGCAGATTCAGCCGTCCCCCGCTATTCTTCACTTCGCTGTTCACGTCTTGAGTCCCAAAGACTTCCCCCAGGAAGCTGCGCTGGCATTAAGCCTGAATAAAGATAGCTTACCTGAGCTGCTGACCGCCGAATCGGTCGCCACGTTCCGCATTCCCGGCAGCCTTGTTGTCCTAAGCGGCTGCGCGTCCCAACAGGGCGAGGTGCTGCCCGGTGCTGGACTGGTTGGATTAAGCCGGGGCTGGCTGCTGGCTGGTGCCGCTGCCGTCATTGTTAGTGCCTGGCCGACGCCGGACGATTCAGGACAGTTCTTTTCCAGCTTCTACGGGCACTTCAGGCAGACTAGCGGTTCAGTCGGCTCTAGAGCAGCCGCAGCCTTGCAGAAAACTCAACTCGACATGCAACGGGGCGGCGGCTATCGGAGTGAGCCTAAGTTCTGGGCCGCGTACTCAATCGTTTCCAAGGAGTAAAAGTAATGACGGCGAACGACACTATCAGCGAACAGGCAGCGCCCGGGCCGGTTTCCACTGCATCCGCCCCGATTCGCGAACCGAACGATCGCACAAGCATGTCTCCCACCGAATGGGGCCTCCTAGTCGAGCAGATCAAAGAAGGCGAAAATGCGGGCCTGGAGCAACTCTACAAGCTCTTCAGCAAAGGCATCCGGTACTACCTTTGCCGGCAACTGGGGCCTCAGGAGCTCGAAGACAAGGTTCACGATACGTTCCTGATTGTCGTTAACGCTATCAAACGCGGCGACCTGCGCGAACCCGAGCGTCTAATGGGTTTTGTCCGCACAGTAGTCCGCCGTCAGGTAGCCGCCTACATTGAAACGGCAGTACACACGCGGCGCGACCAGACTGATTTAGAGAGTGGCGTCTCGGTAGTTGATCGGACCCATAATCCGGAACAGAAAGCTATGGTCCGCGAAAAAGCGGCGCTGATGAAGAGCTCGCTTGAGGCGCTTTGTGATCGCGACCGCGATATTCTCGTGCGATTCTACCTGCTCGAGCAGCCGCAGGAACAGATTTGCAGTGAAAT
>CALMAV010000245.1:1163-2856 GCA_937859895.1 uncultured Bryobacterales bacterium
GGCCCTGTCCGAAACCCAGTTTCGACTACTCAAATCACGCGCTAAAGCAAAGTTCGGCGAGATTGGTAGGAAAAAACTGGCGAGTAACGGAATTTTCTCAGTTTTACTGAGAGCAGAGGTAAGCTAGCCCGACCTATTGATATGAGGAGAGCGGAAAGCTCAGTAACCGATATGCAGGAACACTTAGACCATCCATCGGAAGACAATCTGGAACGCTTCGTTCTGCACCAAATGCAGGAAGAAGAACTGGAAAGCCTCGAATCACACATTCTCGCGTGCGACTCCTGTGTCGCTCGATTGGAATATCTCGAACTCAACATCGCCGCCACTAAAATGGCGCTCGCACAAGTCCACCAGGAAAAGGTTGCCGAAAGCTTCGCTAAACAGAAGAGTTCCGGCTGGTCGTGGCTAAGAATTTCTGGCTTCTCGCTTGCTGGAACCGCTGCCGCTGTCGCTTTGACCGTTTCCGTCCTACCTAACTTTCAGCCGGTGGAAATGGAACTCTCCGCCTTACGGGGATCGGAGACCACTGCGCTTCCGGCCAATCACCCGCTTTTTCTACATCTGAACGCGAAAGATCTGCCGCCAGAGGCAGTCTCTGTCGAAGTAGTCAGTGAGGAAGGCAAAGCAATCTGGAAGGGTACTGGTGCAATCGATCATCAGAAAGTCGATGCGCACGTACCTAAAATTTCAGAAAAGGGGAATTACCTGATTCGTCTTTACGCTGCCGATAAGAGTAATCCTACCGATCTGCTTCGCGAGTTTTCGTTTCAGGTTCAATAAATTAGAAGACGCGCCGTTTCAGGCGCGCGATATTAAACTTGGCCGTCTCGGCAACCGCCATGACGGCCATTACCCCAGCCTGTACCGGGTCTGTTATCACCAGATCCGACGCGTCGGGGACACTTCCAGCCATATTTAAGCTGATTACCAAGAGGCCGTCGCTCCGGACTTCCCGGACGGCGGCCTCAATTTCTCCCCCCATCAGAGAACCTGCCAAAACCAGAGCCTGCACACGCGTCAACTGACGAACCGCGCGCACAGCTGCTGCCAAGGTATGCTCCCCAACCAGCGGAATCGTATCGATGGAGATGTGCTCACCACGTATGTTGTGGCGATCTGCTTCCGAGATAGCTCCGACCGCAACCTGCCCTACCTGAGCGCCGCCACCCATAATAATGATGCGCTTGCCGTAGATTTGCTGGAGCGACTGCACCGGCTCTACAAACCGGACAACAGGCAACTCGCCCAAGTCCCGTATCAAGGCTTGCGGTGAACCTGGCAGATAAAGTTCGAAATAAATCCGAGTTCGCTCTTCTGAGGCCTCAATGATAGAAACCGAGTGAATGTCGCCGGCATGACCAGCAATCACGCCGGTTAGACCATGGAGAATACCGGGACCACTGACGCTGGTGACAACCAGGCAGACTTTGCCGGCTGTCTCCTCACTCAGAGAGAGTAACCTCGTATTTCTTGAGCAGTTCGTCCCAGACTCCCTGGGCTTTCAAAATCAGTTCGATGACCTCGCGTACCGCGCCGGAGCCACCTTCGGCTTCAGTCACCATCTTGGCTGAGCGCTTTACTTCGGGCCGAGCATTCGCTGTCGCTACCGACAGCCCGACGCGCCGCATAATCACAACATCAGTCAAGTCGTCACCCATATAGGCAACCTCTTGCGGCGAGACTCCCGACT
>CALMAV010000245.1:2866-4235 GCA_937859895.1 uncultured Bryobacterales bacterium
GCTATCACCTGCTCGAAGAGTGGAATCTTCTCAATATGGCGTTGGAAGACCCAAGTCATGCTGACCTGCTGAGCGCGTTCAACGGTAGCCGGAGAATCACGCCCACTAATAACGCCCGTTTTGATACCGTACCAGGAAAGCCAGCGCAGAGCGATGCCGTCCTGCGCACCGAAGGTCTTGCTTTCAACCATCTTGCCGTCCGGCCCTGGAAAGAAGTAGATTTGACCGTCCGTAAGAACGCCGTCCACATCCATCAGCAAGACCTTTATGTTGGCGGCAAGCTGGTGGATTTCCTGTTCAGTGTGTGGAGAGTTGATCAGCATAAGTGGAAGCGTGAGGCCTAAAATGGCAGGTTGGCAGACGAAATAATTCGGCTCTTGGAGCGAAGCCTACATGGTTATAACATGTTGGCGCGCGGTGATCGGGTCGGCGTAGCGGTTTCAGGTGGAGCAGACTCGGTGGTATTGTTGCATCTGCTGCACTCGCTCGCGTCCCAATTGGAACTCGGGCTGACTGTGCTGCATGTCAATCACCGGTGGCGCGGAACGGAGTCGGACGGAGATCAGGAATTTGTAGAACAGCTGGCGCAGGTTCTTGGACTGCCGATCCTTTGCCACGTTGGCCAACCGCTCGTGCCCGAAAACAAAGAAGCCGGAAACAAAGAAGAACGAGCGCGTCTGGTTCGTCAGCGCTTCTTCCGGCAGTGCCAGGCCGAGTATAGCTTACGGCGAATTGCTCTTGGGCACACAAAATCCGACCAGGCCGAAACAGTCCTATTCCGTTTCCTCCGCGGTTCCGGTCTGGCCGGTCTGGCCGGTATGTCTCCGGTAACTGCGTCCGGTTTGATCAGGCCGCTCCTGACAATCTCAAGAGAGCAAGTTCGGGCCTATGCAAGCGCGAATGGCTTCGTTTGGCGTGAGGACCTAACTAACCTCAATCAGGGTCTGCGGCGCAATCGACTTCGGTTGACGACACTCCCGGAACTCACCCGCACCTTCAATCCGAACCTCCAAAGCGTTCTAGCCGGCAGTGCAGCCCTAGCAGGTTCGGAGGAATCCTATTGGCGGCCACGCATCGAGAAGCTATTCCGGCGGCTTGCCGTCCCAAGCTCCTATGGACTGACCCTCTCTGTGCCAGGGCTGAACCGGCTCCACCCCGCTTCTCAACGTAGGCTGCTGCGGCGAGCCATCGGGGAGGTTCGCGGCCACCTCCGGTCCATTGACCTCTTACATGTGGAGGCCATCCGGGAAATTTGCTACAGCCAGCACGGCCATGACCGAGTCATTCTTCCTGGCCTGGATGCATTCCGGTTCTTCTCTACACTGCTTTTGGCTCAAGCTGAGAGATTGCGGCAGGATCGGAACTATCA
>CALMAV010000246.1 GCA_937859895.1 uncultured Bryobacterales bacterium
GAGTAACTCCGAGTCCCCAGCGCGCCAGATCGACTTCGTGAATGCCTTGGTTGCCGAGGTCGCCGTTGCCGGTGTCCCAGATCCAATGCCAGTTGTAGTGGAAGCGGTTCTTGGTGAACGGCTTCATGGGAGCGGGGCCGGTCCACAAGTCATAGTGAACGCCGGCCGGCACGGGTTCGGGGTTTGCATGGCCGATGGTGTCGCGCCACTTGTAACAGAGCCCACGTGCCATGTAGACATTGCCGAGCAGCCCGGAGTTCATTTGTGCCATGGCTTCGCGTATAGCGGCGCTCGATCGGCACTGGCTGCCGTGCTGGCAAATGACTTTGTACTTATCGACGGCGCGTACTAATTGACGCCCCTCCCACCAGGTATGCGAACACGGTTTCTCGATATAAAAATCTTTGCCGGCCTGCGCTGCCCAGATGCCTTGCAGGGAGTGCCAGTGATTCGGTGAGGCAATGGAGATGGCGTCGATCTTGTTGCCCTCCAGCAGCCTGCGCAGATCAACTTCGGTCTGCGGCTTGTTGGGCAAGCCCATCGTCTCGGCATCAGCCAGGCGTTTGCGGAGAACGTTCTCATCGATGTCGCAGAAACAGGAAATCTCAACGCCGGGGATTGTGTTGTATCCCTTCACATGATCCCAACCGCGGCCACGCACGCCGACAATGGCTATGCGAATGCGGTCGTTGGCACCCAGCACTCTCTTATAAGAAGCAGCAGTAACCAGGCCGGCCGCGACAGCTCCGGTCTTTAAGAATGAACGGCGGGCAGGATTTTCAATATTGCTCTGCATGAAGTGCTCTCCCAATCTTTAGACTTGCTTTAAGACGCCGACCAATCCATCCATGGACTCGACACTTGAGGTATAGATGTCTTTCTGCGCGTTGAGGTAGTGGGTCTCCAAGGAAAGCGTACCGGTGTAGTTCATCTTCTTCAATGCAGCGAACTGCCCGGGGAAGTCGATCTTGCCGGCGCCGATCGGTTTCCAGGCTTTGCCCTCAGCATCCTTGAGATGGACGTGAGCAATGCGCGAGTGGTCCAATTGATCCCAGGCTTGCGGAAAAGGCTGCTCGCCGATCTCGAAGCAGTTGCCCGGGTCCCAGTTGTGCATCAGTGTGCGGTCAGGGATGGCTTTGAATAGCTGTGCGGTTTCCTTACCAGTGGCAACGTTGTTATCAAATTCGTTTTCCACCAGCAGCGTAATGCCCTGCTGCTTGGCGACGCCGATGGCCTGGTGGAGATTGTCAGTGACGCGGTTGAAGATGGTTGCGGGATCGGCAACGCGTTTGAAGGTGAAGATGCGGACGCGATCAGTGCCAAGCGCATGGGCGGCGTCGCCAGCACGCTTCAGGTCGTCGAGTTGGCGTTCATACTCACCTGCGACAGGATTGAGATCGCGACCATTTTCCTGTAAAGGCGTGGTACCGGGCAGCGGGATCTTATAGACACCGGTATCGAGCACCGAGAGCTTCACATTGGCGTCGTCCAACTGCTGTTTCACCTGCTTCAACTGCGCTGGAGTGGCTTTGTTGTAAACGTACCGCTTGGCGCCGTCAAGCTTGAGATTACGGATCTCAGCCCAGTGCAGTTGGTACTTCGGGTAAAAGCGGGCGAGGACAACGGAGAGGTCAGGATCGACTTCGTCTGTGATGATGCCGAGCTTCCAGGGGTAGTCGTAGGGGTCGGCCTTGGCCTGGAGGTTGGCAGCTAAACCGAAGAGGGCGGCGGTGGTGCGATGGTGGAAATCTCTGCGCGTCATGGCGGTGTATTGTTTGGATTATATGCCTGAGGAGAATGCTGGCGCGGCCTTGGCTCTTGCTTATTGTTCTACAGCTGAAAGGAACTGCTTAATCTCGATGTTAACCGCCACCGGCGCTTCCACCGTGGCGATGTGAGACGCATTGGGAAGAACAACCAGTTTTGATCCTTGAATCTTCGCCGCTAAAGCGGAAGCGATAGACGGAGGCGTACTGCCATCGTGCTCACCAACCAGGATAAGAGTTGGACAACGAATCTCACTCAGGCAATCGTGTACGTCGAAGGTAGAGATCATCTCCCATATAGAGGCGTGAACTGCCGGGTCATTTGCGAGCATTGTCTTGGAGACACGGTCCACAATATCGGGTCGCCTCGCCCTTGTCTCTCCGGTAAACCAGCGTTCGAGGCTGGATTGCAGAACGGCTTGCATGCCACCTGTGCGAGTCTGTTCTGCACGCGTTTTCATGGCCGCGCGGGCAGAATCTGGAAAGGTTGATGCCGTTCCTATTAACGTGAGAGAGCGAATGAGTTCAGGCCTAGCTAACGCGGTTGCCTGAGCGATCATTCCACCGAACGAGATTCCGATTAGGTGAACTGGCCGCCCACCGATTTCTTTTATCAGTTGAGAAACGGTGGCAACAGCCTTAGGGAAAGTCCAGTCTTCCGGAGCGCCGGGAGAACGCCCGTGACCGGGCAAGTCAAATGCAACAACGTTGTAGGAATCGCATAAAGCTTCGATCTGCCTATCCCAATAGGTAAGGTCGTAGCCGACCGCATGGATCAGAAGAACCGTGCTGGAGTGTTCTGTCCCGGTGCTTACCCAATTCAACTGTGTCTTTGCAGAACTGTCGTCACCATTGCTCATGCGAATCGGATGAGGCTGGAAGCTGCAAGTTTCAGAGTGCGCTCGCAACAGCAGAGCTTGAGTCACCCACTTTATGGTTCGCCGGCGAGGGGCGAGGGAGACATCCACCCAGTGCTCCTGCGCAAAGCGGAATTTGACTTGCGTCCTTCGGTCGCCGTAAGCTAAGAATTCTTGGTATGGGGCGCAAGGCGCAAAAGAACGATTCGTTGCCCGTTTCACTGGACATGTTGATTCTGCGGACGCTGTCGCTGCGCGAGCTCCATGGATACGGCATAGTGCAGTTCATTCAACAATGGTCCGACAACGAGCTTCTGGTAGAGGAGGGCTCGCTCTACCCCGCTCTCCAGCGACTGGAGCTAAATGGCTGGATCAAGGGTGTCTGGGGCGTAACGTCGAATAATCGGCGGGCGAGAATCTACAAGATCACAGCGGCTGGCCGCAAGCAGCTGGCCGTTGAAACTCGGAAGTACGCGAAACTCACGCTGGCGATCGCCCGTGTGATGGGAGCGGAGTGACGAACATGTTGATACGGCGGCTGAAGTATTGGATAGAGAGCGCCAGGCGTAGCGAGGCGTTGCGCGAAGAAATGCAACTCCACCTTGCGGAAAAGGCTGAGGAGCTGCAGGGGGACGGTATGACGCCCGAGTGCGCCAGGGCTGAAGCGCGCCGACGGTTTGGGAACATCGGCCTGAAGCACGAGGAGTCACGGGAGATTTGGATCAAGCGGTTTTGGTCGGAACTTGGCCAGGATGTTCGCTATGGATGTCGCACCATGACTGCCAACAAGGCATTCAGCATTCTAGCCGTCCTGTCGCTAGCGCTTGGGATCGGAGCCAACACGGCGGTCTACAGCTTGATGGAATCGATCCTGTTGCGCTCACTACCGGTAGCCGATCCCGAGTCACTGGTGGTCTTAAATTGGCATAGCCGGCCGCCCCAGAACGGCAACAAGGAATGGGTGCACGTCGTACACGGGTTACAAGGCACTTTCTGGCCGGGCGGCAAAGGCGCCCTGGTTAGCGGGATCTTTCCGTATGGCGCGTTCGAGACGCTTGGCGAGGAAAATCCTGTTTTTTCCACGCTGTTCGGATACTTCAATGGACTAACGCGTAACTTGTCGGTTCACGGGCAGGCCAAGACCGCCAATGCGGAGTACGTCACCGGTGGGTATTTTCATGGCCTGGCCGTGTCGCCAGTAGCGGGACGTCTGATCGAATCCGCAGACGACCGTCCAGGCGCAGCGCCGGTTGCTGTAATTAGTTTCGCTGCCAGCCAAAATCGCTTTGGAGGACCGCCGAATGCGATTGGCCAGTCGATTCTCGTCGACAATATTCATTTTACGGTGATTGGCGTCGCGCCGCCGGAGTTCTTCGGAGTCGACCCTGCAGTGGCGCCGGACCTCTACCTTCCAATACACACGAATCTGATCGTGGACGGGGCTGCAGCGGCTCATATGTATGGCGACGGAAACTTTTACTGGATCGAAATGATGGGCCGCCTGCGTCCCGGCGTCAGCATGGCCCAGGCGCAGGCAGCGCTGGCCCCTCGTTTTCATCAATGGGTTGCTACCACCGCCAAGACCGACGGTGAGCGCGCCAAACTGCCAGCGCTGGTTCTCAACCCCGGCGCCGAAGGTTTGGGCAGCCTACGCCGCCAATATTCGAAGCCTCTGTACGTGCTGCTAATGATGGCAGGATTGATCCTGGCAATTGCGTGCGCGAACATCGCCAATTTGCTGTTGGCGAGGGCCGCCGCGCGACGCTCCGAAATGGCTGTCCGGCTCAGCCTGGGAGCGGGACGGTTCCGTGTCGTGCGACAGTTGCTTACCGAGAGTGTGATGCTCGCTTCGCTCGGTGGAGTTGTAGGGGTACTATTTGCGATCTGGGGCGTGCGATCACTGACGCTTCTGCTCTCCAACGGGCAAGAGAATTTTACGTTGCACGCGGACTTGAACTGGAACGTGC
>CALMAV010000247.1:0-250 GCA_937859895.1 uncultured Bryobacterales bacterium
GGCGACCATTGACCAGACCGGGAAAAGCTATCAGGTGCTGGTGCTCAAGACGAACATGACAGTGCCTTACTCTTCGGTATTCATACGGCTCGACTGCAAGTATTGGAGCGCAGATGCTGAGGCGCGTCTGCGCACGAAGATGAAGAAAGCCGAGCCGTAGGTACCCGTCGTCAGCGCTGATGCTGTTTCTTAGGCAGCTCCTAGTTCCCGCTTGGCCTGTTCCACGTCATTCTCCATCTCTTTTCGATAC
>CALMAV010000247.1:260-985 GCA_937859895.1 uncultured Bryobacterales bacterium
CAGCAGTTCAGGGGAAGAGGCCTCAAAGCGCATGACCAAAACTGGCTGCGTGTTGGAGGCGCGAACCAGACCCCAGCCTTCCCGGAACGGCACCCGAACGCCATCCACGTCCACCACCTGGTGACGCTGACGGATACTGTCGCTAACCTTGGCGATAACTTTGAATTTCAAGTCGTCCGGACAGTCAACACGCAATTCCGGTGTGGAGACAAGTTTCGGAATCCCAAGAAGCTGATGAGACAGCGGCTTGCCTGACTGCGAAACAATCTCCAGCAAGCGACAAGCGGCATAGATCGCGTCGTCGTAACCGTAGTAGCGGTCGGCAAAGAACATGTGGCCAGACATCTCGCCGGCCAGCTCAGCATGCTCTTCTTTCATTTTGGCCTTAATGAGCGAATGGCCGGTCTTGTACATGATTGGATTACCGCCCAACTGCTTCAGACGGTCGTACATAATCTGAGAACACTTCACTTCGCCGATGAAGGTGGAGCCAGGCTTACGAGTCAGAATCTCGCGGCCAAAGATCAACAGCAGCATGTCCCCGAAAACTACTTCGCCATTTTCATCGACTGCACCGATGCGATCAGAATCACCGTCGAACGCAATGCCCAGCTCGGATTTTGTTTCGCGCACTGACTTTTGAAGCGAATGGAGGTTCTCGAGAACCGTCGGATCGGGATGGTGATTTGGAAAGCGACCGTCCATCTCGAAGAACAGCTCCTGGG
>CALMAV010000247.1:995-5429 GCA_937859895.1 uncultured Bryobacterales bacterium
GCTCCTGGGCCTCAACATTCAACTTCTTGAATAGCCTGTGAACAACCGGGCCGGCAGTTCCATTGCCCGCATCCAGCACTACTTTGATCTTGCGATCAAATTTAAACTGGCTGGCGATCTCATCCACGTATGGGGTCACCGCGTCCGGTTCTTTAACGGAGCCCTCGCCTGATTCAAAATCGCTTCCAGCGATGAGCTTATAAACGTCCTGAATGGCTTCGCCGTGCAGTGTGCCCGTGCCGCAAACAGTCTTAAAGCCGTTGTACTCAGGCGGGTTGTGGCTGCCCGTGATCATGATGGCGCCATCTGCCTGAAAGTGTACGGCAGAATAGTACAGAACCGGAGTCGGAACAACGCCGATATCCAGCACCGTCGAACCACAAGCCAGCAGTCCTTTAAGAAGGGCCGCATGCAGGCGGGAACCGCTTACGCGGCAATCGCGGCCCAGGCAAATGATGCGCCCGCTATGACGAATGAGGTAAGTGGCAAGCCCACGACCGAGCGCCTCCACATCATCATCGAGCAGTTCCTCATCGGCAACGCCCCGTATATCGTACTCCCGGAAGATACTCTGCTTTAGCATTAATAAACAGCATATCGAGAGACACTGTGAATCGGCTAACAAAAGTTCGCCAAAGCTGATTAGGGAAATACCGAAGAGCAGACATTACTGCACTGAAGCAGCACGGAACAGTGAGAGGACGGTTGTTTCACCTTAAGCTTTTTGCGCCATCGCCACCGAGCTTTTCAGCCTTGGAAAGATTTGCGCCCCAACTGAGCCAATCGCTTCTACTTCCTTTTCTGATAGTTCTGAAGCGTAGTCGAGGTTGGACGTAAAAGTCTTCGAAACTTTCTCTGATGCGTAAGGGTAGTCTGTGCCGAAGATAATGTGATCGGGAGAAACAAATGCAAGTAGGCTAGGAAGACCACTTGGCGCGACCAGCGCAGTGTCGAAGTAAAACTTACGCATATCAGCGCTGAGCTGCTCTGCCGACCTGTCTTTGGACAACGATTCACTAAGTTCAGCGAAGCGTGTTGCTGCGTAAGGAAGAAACCCGCCGCCGTGGGACAGAATGATTTTCGTAGAGGCAAAGCGTCGTAAATGGCCCTTGAGTACAAGATCAAGTGCGCAGCGAGTGGTGTCCGCTGGGTAATCTGATAGTGGACCTGGTAATCCAGGCAAGGTGGGCATGGGCGGCGTTGTTGGATGAATGAGGATGATTGCGGACCGGCGATCTATTTCCTCCCATACAGGTTCGAAGCGTTCGTCCCCAAGGTAGAACCCTTCGTAGTTGGTGTGCAGAATAACCCCGTCCACCTGCAGTTCCTTATATGATCTCTCAATTTCGGCCAACGCAGCATCCACATCAGGCAGCGGTAAAGTTGCGAGATAACCGAACCGCTCTGGATTCTTGTTCGTGAGGTCTGCTCCATAGTCGTTTACGCGGCGGACAATATCAATCCGCTCGCTACCTTGCCAACCCTCAACGCCCGGCGCGGTGAGCGAAAGCATGGACACAGCGATCCCTTCATCGTCCATGAATTGAAGAACTGATTCTGGCGACCACGCAGGCGAACCCCAACCGGACGGGTCTCCTCCGTGTGTATTCAGTTCGCTGGCCCAAAAAGGGGGCACCAGGTGAGTATGAACATCAATTCTATTCTTGGTCATATTAAGCCTTTCAAAGCTACGATTGAGCTAACCATGCAATATCTCTGAAAGGATCGCAATTAATAACAGCAGAAGTCTGTGCCGTTCTGCTCACATCAACCTCTTAGAAGTTTCTGAGCTGGGGGAACTGAGTCAAGGGATGGTGTCGCAAGCAGTTAACTTAGGGTTCAAGTTAGCCGAAGTTAGGTCACAGTCAATCGTTTTGAGTGAGAGCTTAGGACTTCACCTGATGGTTTCCTGCCGGATTACCAGGCTGTCGAGATACTCTCTGTCAAGCGGATAGCCGAAGCCCGTTTCCTCACTGACATGAATGGTGCCCTTAGCGCTAACTTCTACCGGCGGTTCGATGATGTCACGCTTCCAATAGCGTTTGCTGGCGGAGACATCACCCGGCAGAACGAAGTTAGGAAGTGTAGATAAAGCGATATTGTGAGCCCTGCCGATGCCGGATTCCAACATGCCGCCGCACCAAACTGGCACGCCATTTACTTCGCACACATCGTGCATGCGTTTGGCCTCAGCAAATCCGCCTACTCGGCCCAGCTTGATATTGATAATGCGACAGGCACCCAGACGAATAGCTTGCTCGGCATGGTGAGCGGAACGGATACACTCGTCTAAACAAATCGGCGTTTCGAGCTTCGATTGAAGGGCTGCGTGGTCGATGATGTCGTCATCAGCAAGCGGCTGCTCAATCATCATCAGATAGAACTCGTCCAGCTGTCGCAAGTGCTCAAGGTCGGCCAGCGTGTAGGCGGAGTTCGCGTCAGCCGTCAATTTGATCAATGGAAAGCGTTCGCGGACCTGCCGGAGTACATCCACGTCCCAGCCAGACTTAATCTTCATCTTGATTCGCTGATAGCCGGCGGCGAGTTCGGTGTCGATCTTCTCGAGCAGCTGTTCAACGCTGTCCTGGATACCGATGGAAACGCCGCATGCAATCTCCTGGCGCGCACCACCGCCGATAGTTTTCCAAAGTGGCTCTCCACTCAGTCGCGCCTGCAGGTCCCATACGGCTGCTTCCATGCCGCCGCGAGCCATCTTGTGACCTCGAATATAAGCTGTGCGAGCCGACACGTCAGCAGGCGATGCGAAGTCAACGTGGAGAACGGATTCTCGCCGGCGGTGACTTCGCCCCAGCCTGAGACTCCATCGGAACGGACCTCAATCAGGATGATGTCGCGGTGGTGGGTGCGGCCAAAGCTGGTTTCAAAGAAGTGAACCAGCGGCATGCGCAGGTGGCGTAGAACAATCTGATCTAGTCGGATGGCCATTTCTGTAAAAGGTAGCTTCCTGCGTCTGCGGATCTCTCAAAGCCGGTGACGGCCAGCCCGGCCCGGAAAGCGTCATCGAATTGCTGGCTGACGCGAGTCTGTGTTTGGAGAGCGAGGCTCGGAGTATCGCGGCGCTGCTGCTCAATGACAGCAGGAACACTGATGATTTGTTCGGCACCGGCAGGAGCAGCCGGTGTCGCGCCGTCTGTTTGGCCTAAACGCGCGATTACACGAGGCGACCGTATCCACCATTCCGCTATAAGCCGGTCAGTTGGCAACCCGCCGTGCAGATGGCTGCTGGTCTTGCCGTACTGGTTGTAAACGTAGCGGCGAATGATGGCTCCCAGCCGCTCAATATTGAAGAAGGCGTTCTTAATTTCGAGCGGATCAAAGGTCCACTCAATCAGCTCGATGTTGCTGGCCAGCGCATACTCGCGCTGGGCACATTTCATGCGTCGGCCCAGGCCAGTGTTTCGATACTCAGGAAGGACGCCCAGCATGTGGCTATGCAGATAGGGCACTCCGCCCGGTTTGAGACCCGGGATGCAGAGGCAAAAAGCCACCATGCGCGCGCCGTCGAAGGCACCCAGCAACTGTCCGCCAATCTTGCTGGCAACTACGAACAGACGGCGGGGCAGCAACTCCACATCGTGAAAACCCCAGATTTCCTTTTGAAGCCGGACCGCGGTTGAGAACTGGTCCAGGTCGGAGAGTTGTTCGATTCTGATGGTAGAAGGCGGCATGACAAAGCGGGCCGAACCTAATTGTATGCAGGCGTGGTTCTCGTGCTGTGTCTTCCCCCTAACAACTGAAGACATGGGTATTCAGTGGTATCACTCTGGGTAAAGCGCGCTAGAGCACAAAAGGCAAATATTTCAGAGTCACAAACAACATAGAATCCTTCAGAGTGCCATTGCCCAGGCTTTTTCTTGCGTTTTGGTGTCCAATGGAGTACATATATAAGTGCATACGGTGATTGAAACTCCCTCGTATCTCAAGGCAGCTGAAAAGCTTTTCAGCCAAGAGGAGCGTCAGGCGATTGTCGGCATGATCTCGTTTGATCCCCAATGCGGCGACCTCATTCAGGGGACCGGGGGATTTCGCAAAGTGCGGGTTGGTCGTGACAGTATGGGCAAGCGAGGCGGTGCAAGGATCATCTACATTCTTCGGAGTGAGGACTTTCCGGTATTCCTCATTGCCGCCTATGGAAAGAACGAGAAGGCAAATCTGACGGAGGCCGAGCGGAATCAACTCGCGGGATTGGCGGACGCAGTGTTCGATAGATACAGGAGATAGATGCCGTGGGAATAATGTTTGAAGATCTGAAGACTGGGCTTGAGGACGTCGATGCTTACTTGGGTGGTAAGCGCGCCAACTATAAAGTCACCGTCCCTGAAGAGATTGACGTAAAGCAGATTCGCAGGGATCTTCATATGACGCAAGCGAAGTTCTCCAGTACCTTTGGGCTAAGTTTAGACACCATTAAGC
>CALMAV010000248.1 GCA_937859895.1 uncultured Bryobacterales bacterium
ATGCTTTGGTGCCCGTCGCCCGTGTAGTCCGCTGCGTCAACGCCCATTCCGGACATTGCTTTTCCGTTCTGATCAAAAGCAACACCGCGCAGCACCCCTTCTTCCTCAAGCTTCCCACCTCCCTTATTGACGTACAGCAATGAGGGCGTCTGGTCGCAGGCAACGTAGATATCCGGTAGTCCGTCCTCATTGAAATCGGCGGTCAGGACGCTGAGCCCGTAATGGCCCTCCGGTTCAGCAACGCCCGACGAGTCAGAGATATCTCTGAAAGTTCCATCTCCGTTGCTTCGATACAGGATGTTGCGATCAAAGGGCAAGCCACGAGGGCCACACGCTACAGGTATCCCACGATAAAAGCAGTACGGGTTTTCGCCCGGTTTCGGAGTAGTCGCAGGGTCATACTTCAGATAGTTTGCGACAAACAAATCTAGGTGACCGTCGCCGTCAATATCGGTGAACGCGCAACCCGTGTTGTAGCGAACCCGGGTTTGTTGTAAGTGCGCGGCCTCAGTAACATCCTGAAATCTTTTACCTCCCAGATTGCGGTAAAGATGATTGCTGCCCCAGTATGTAACAAAGAGGTCAGTAAAGCCATCGTTGTCATAGTCGCCAGCGCATACTCCTTGTGCCCAGCCCGATGACAGTAACCCAGTCTGCGCCGTGACATCGCGAAACCGGCTGCCGCCCACGTTTCGATACAAACGATTCGTTCCACCCTCACCCGATAGGACGAATAGATCAAGCAAACCGTCGTTGTCGTAATCGATAAAAGCAATACCGCTACCGGTAGTCTCAAGGATGTTTTGTTTTGTTTTGTCGCCGCCGTTCGGGAAGGAGTCGGTCAGGCCCACCTGTGCAGCGACATTTCTAAAATCAGGCGCGTACGCTATGGGAGTAGCCAAGACAAGCGCAGCAAAGCCGATCAGGATCGCCCTCACGGCTGCTCGTTCGGCTTCTCACCCAGTTTCTTCAGAAAGTCTGAGAACTCGCCATCCGCGGGCTTGCTGAGGTGATCCAGTATATTCTTCTCTGCCCTGGCGCGATCTAATTGGCCGGCATCACGGTAGGCTGTCATCAATGCATAATGAGCATTTTCGCCCGCCGCTTGGAGCTTTGTGGCCCGCGTGAGCAAATCGATAGCTCGATCATATTGCTTCTCACGCGTGTAGATCTTCCCTAAAGCCAGAAGCGCCTGCACAAAATCTGGCGAAAGCGCCAGCGCCCGTTCAAAGTGACTCTTCGCTTCGGAGCTGCTGCCTTTCACTTGCGCTATCTGGCCAAGCTGAAATTCAGAAGCAGCGTCTTCCGGGCTTAATTCCAGCTCTGCGCTAAACTGCTGTGCCGCTTCGTCCAGTGTCTTGCTCTCATGATTCTGCAGCAGTAAGGCGCGGCCCAGGCGAAAGTGTAAGTCAGGCGCGTTAGGGTTAAGTTCGATCGCTTTTCGGTACTCGCCCGCTGCAGCACTGAATTGGTTCTGAACTTCGAAGATCTCGCCGGAGAGTTCATGAACACGGTACGAACTTGGTGTTCTTTGAAACATCGCCAGAGTCGTGTCGTTGAATGCGCGCATGTGCATTTTGGCGGTCATGTATAGCACATCCGGGTCGTTTGGAAATCGCCTTTGCAAGTCTGAGAGCAAGCGAAACGCGTTCTGGCCGTTGCCCTCAGACATTTCACATTTTGTCGCAGCTAATCCGGTTAGCCGCTGCAGCACTGGGTCGTGGACTGTTCCCTTCAGTAAAGGTAAGGCTTGCTTGCAATTGCCAGTGGCTGCCTCCGACAACGCCAGAAACGCCCTCCCTTTCTCGTCTGCAGCGTCTCGCAGCTTTGCTTTTGCAATGGAGTACCGCCCCTGCTCGAAGGCTTTGATTCCTTCGTCCGTTGAAGTTTCGGCACTTGAAACGGCGAGGAAGCCGAGCATTGCGAAGAGGTAGAAGTTAGTGACCCGCATCATCTAACATCAGGTCTGCATTGCCGAACCGCCCATGCTGTTTACCTTCGTAGAGCCTAAAGCTAAGCAGAGGCGGAGCACCAGGTGCGATGGTGATCGGCGGGCTAACCCGATGATCCGGCGATTCGATGCTACTTATGTAGCGCCCCGACTGAGCAACCTGGTCCACCGCAGAAAGCTCCCTTGCGTCAGCGAGCAACAATCCGAGCAATAGCAGTTTCATACTTCAACGCTAGCGCGAGTTTAACTCCTGTAATGCACGCCGTGCCCTGGCATCATCCGGCTTTCGATCCAGTAACTTCTGCATAACCTGACGTGCAGAATCCAACTGCCCCAGCTGTACATAAGTTCGGGCAAGATTCATAGACAGTATGTTCTCATCCGGAGCTACTTCTACGCCGTATCGAAAGGCTGCAACTGCATCGTTGACCTTGCCTTGCTGCATGTAGAGAGCCCCAAGATCGTTGATGGCATCGGGATAGACATGGCGAAAAGTAATCGCATGTTTGAAGGCTTCGCGTGCCTCATCCAGCCGCCCCTGTTTTGCCAGCGCCAGTCCGAGCCCATACGCTGCCTCAGGAGATTGGCTCTCAAGTTCTAAAGCCCGACGAAAGCCGCGCTCAGCTGACGGGAAGTTCTCATCTGTCAGTTCGATCTGGGACACCAGAAGGAGCACGCGAGCATTATCCGGATTTCGACGAAGCTTCTCCTGTAAATACGGCATTGCCTGTGCCGTGTACCCGGCCCACAGAAACGCCACACCGAACTTGAATATGTCGCGCTGCGGCTTAACCACATACTCGCCCGGGAAGGGAAGAGCGAGGGTCGAATGCTGCTCAATCCGTCGCAAATCATCCTTGACTTGTTTGTCCGAAGGCACACGCGCATAAACCTTCACTGCTTGACCGCTCTTATTCAACAGTAAGGCCAACGGAGGCTGGAGGGTAGTACGCCAATCGAAAAGGTACCGCCTAAAAATCTCATACTGCTGCCGCCGTTCGGGCGAGGCGTTTAGATACTGGTTATCGATGACAAACAGCCCGGGGCCGGAGACGTTTTCTGGTAACGGCAAGGGTTCCGCGAGCCAAGTGTCATACAGAGCCGGAGTGTTGTTGGTCGCGGGCTGTCGTGAAGGCAAGCGAACAGAATTCCTAAACAGCTCGGAGTGCGGATTGGGCAACCCTTCGGTTACAAAGTAAGTTCTTCCTGATTGGAGGCCGGTGAACGATTGCTTTTCACCAGATGGCCAAAGTATGTCAACCTGATTGACTTCGTTCGCCGAACCGAGACCAAAGAGCAGGCGCTTGCTGTGCTGAGACAAGAAGCCAGAGCCGGCTTCGAGCCACTTAGTCTGGCCGTTCACTTGTACGCGGGCTCCGATTGCGTCCCGGTTCGATTTTGTTCCCTTCAGGACAAATGCAACTGAATTATGCGCATGCGCTGAGTTGTTTTGCAATATGCGCACTTGCGGCCCTAATCGGCTCTTTAGAATGACGTCAGGCCGCCCGTCACCGTCGAAGTCACACACTGAGAAGGCCCGGCCGTCTTCGGCAAAATCAAGCCCACTTACTCCTGAAAAGTCGAAGTAACGACCGCCTCGCCTTCCATGGAGAACATTGGGCTCGTGTCCGCTCCAGCTGTAGTCTTCCCGAATAAATTGGTTTATGGCGTTCCAGCCATCTTGATAAGGAATGGAAGCAGTGGCCTCGTCCGGAGATTTCGCTACCACCTGGCGCCAGAAGAAGCTCATCAGGTCGTTATTCGATGTATTCGTGAGCATGCCGCAGGTGGTCAGCAGTTCCGGGCTGCCATCGTTATCGAGATCATGCCCTCCGGACGCCCAGGCCCAACGACCAAAGGCTGCACCCTGAGAATCGGTGGCGTCCTCGAACGAGCC
>CALMAV010000249.1:0-1574 GCA_937859895.1 uncultured Bryobacterales bacterium
CGAGGGTGAAACCGGACCCTATGTCCAATACGCAGCGATAAGGGCAGGGAACATCCTGAAGAAAGCAACGGAGCGCGGTTTTGCGCATACTGCTGATCTGACGGCGGAAGTCTCACAACAGCACCTGCAACCTGAAAGCAACTGGCAATTGCTGCTGCTCGCCTCAAAGTTGGATGCGGCCGTGGAACGCGCGATTAGTTCAGGCGAACCGGCCCATGTGGCAAAGTACGCCTTCCAGCTCGCTCAATCATTCAACAATTTCTATCACGAGCAACCAGTGCTGACCGAAGAGAACGAAGAGCGTCGCGGGGTCTTGCTATGGGTTACTGATTACACGCGCAGGCAACTGACACTAGCAATGTCCGTGCTGGGCATCGAATTGCCATCATATATGTAAAGACTATATAAAGACTGGTCCTTCTCTTCGTCTTACACTGAAAGTTATGGCCAGTAACAATACTTTTGGCAGTGCGTCTGTGCTGCGCGTGAGTGGTAAGGAGTATCAGATCTTCCGGCTGGATGCTCTAGAGACAAGCATCAGCGGCGTGAAGATCTCGCGGATACCTTACAGCATCCGTGTCTTACTCGAAAATCTACTCCGGTTCGAAGATAATCGAACGGTTAAGCCGAGCGATATCGAGTATGTGGCCAAGTGGGAGGGAAAGATTCCCGCTCAGGAAATTCAGTTTCGCCCAGCGCGAACCTTGCTACAGGATTTCACCGGAGTACCTTGCATTGTCGATCTGGCTGCTATGCGCGATGCATTGAAGCGGCTAGGCTCGAACCCGGAACTGGCAAATCCACTGATTCCGGCTGACTTAGTGATCGATCACTCGGTGCAAGTAGACCATTACGGTTCCGCTGCGGCGTTCGGCGAAAATGCTCTGCTTGAGTTCTCGCGTAATCAGGAGCGCTACGCCTTTCTTCGTTGGGGTCAGAAGGCGTTTGGAAATTTCCGCGTAGTGCCTCCCGACACCGGCATTGTTCACCAGGTCAATCTTGAGTATCTGGCGAGCGTGGTGTTTGCTGACTCATCCAAAGGTATCTTGCAGGCGTATCCAGACACGCTGATGGGAACAGATTCACACACCACAATGATCAACGGCGTAGGCGTAGTTGGTTGGGGCGTGGGCGGGATCGAAGCAGAGGCGTGCATGTTAGGGCAGCCTATTTCAATGCTGCTGCCTCAGGTGATTGGATTTAAGCTAAGCGGCAAATTGCCGGCAGGAGCAACGGCCACCGATTTAGTCTTGACCATTACTCAATCACTTCGCAAAAGGGGCGTAGTCGGCAAGTTCGTCGAGTTCTATGGCCCGGGAGTTAGCGCACTGCCGCTTGCAGATCGCGCCACCATCAGCAACATGGCTCCGGAGTATGGAGCAACCATAGGCTTCTTCCCGATTGACGAGCAGACTCTGGAGTACCTGCGCCTGACTAATCGTAGTCAGGAGCACGTGGAATTGGTCGAGGCTTATGCTCGTGAGCAGGGCCTGTTCCTAACTAAGGATGCGCCAGATCCGGTTTATACGGACACACTCTCACTCGATCTTTCGAAAGTAGTTCCATCCCTCGCT
>CALMAV010000249.1:1584-3464 GCA_937859895.1 uncultured Bryobacterales bacterium
GGATCGCATCGAACTGCACGACGTCAAGAGCAACTTCCTCACGGCCTTAGTCGATTCACAGAAGTCAATTCCCTTCCAAGTTAACGGACATAAAGAAAAGATGGAGGATGGTGCTGTGGTGATTGCAGCAATCACCAGTTGTACTAACACCTCAAATCCTTCTGTCATGGTTGCGGCGGGCTTGGTTGCCAAGAAAGCGGTGGAGCACGGTTTAACGGTAAAGCCCTGGGTGAAAACATCTCTAGCACCTGGGTCCAAAGTAGTAACTGATTACCTCACCGATGCCGGACTCACTCCTTATTTAGAGAAGTTAAACTTTCACTTAGTCGGTTATGGTTGCACCACGTGCATAGGCAACAGCGGCCCGCTACCAGACGACGTATCGGAAGCGATAACTGAAGGCAAGCTGAACGTAGCCGCAGTATTGAGCGGCAACCGAAATTTCGAAGGTCGAGTAAACCCGCTCGTGCGCTCGAATTATCTGGCCTCTCCGCCGTTGGTGGTTGCATACGCGATCGCTGGACGCGTCGATATTGACCTGACCAAAGAGCCGCTCGGCAAAGACGAGAAAGGCCGTAAGGTTTACCTGAAAGATATCTGGCCGTCGCACGACGAAGTAGAGCAGGTAGTAAAAACTTCGGCGCGGACCGAGTTTTTCGAAAAAGAATACGCGCAGGTGTTCAAGGGAGACGCGAACTGGAGTTCGCTGAAAATTCCAGAGGGCAGTATCTATGAGTGGAGCGAAGATTCCACTTACATTAAACAACCACCGTACTTCGACACGCTTGCCGATCCACTTACTTTCGTCCACGACCTAACTGGCGCCCGGGCGTTGGCTGTATTAGGTGACTCAGTCACCACGGACCATATTTCTCCAGCCGGATCGATCGCAATAGATAGTCCGGCCGGCAAGTACCTGATGAGCCTGGAAGTAAAGCCCGCGGACTTCAATAGCTATGGGGCACGCCGGGGCAACCACGAGGTGATGGTACGTGGAACATTCGCCAACATTCGCCTGAAGAACCAGATGGTGCCCGGAGTAGAGGGCGGGGTAACACGCTACATGCCCGATGGCGAGCAGATGTTCATCTATGATGCATCGGTTAAGTATCGGGATGAGCGGACGCCGTTAATCATCATTGCTGGTAAGGAGTACGGATCAGGCTCATCGCGCGATTGGGCTGCCAAGGGTACGCTCTTGCTCGGCATTCGGGCTGTAATTGCTGAGAGCTTCGAACGAATCCACAGATCGAATCTGGTGCAGATGGGCGTATTGCCGCTACAGTTCAACGAGGGCGATACCCGCGAGACGCTCGGGCTCACTGGCGAAGAACTATTCTCCATTGCCAATATTCCGGCAGCCCTGGCTACTGGTTCCCATGTGGAAGTAACTGCGATCAAGCCGAGTGGTGAGACAGTTACCTTTGAGGCTAAGGCTCGTATCGATACACCGCAGGAGGGCGAGTACTATCGAAACGGCGGCATTCTGCCCTATGTCTTACGGCAGTTAATTGCCACAAGCGCTGCCGCTTAAGCGGTCATGTCATGAAGAATCGATCGCCGCTTCTGGTCTCAGCAGGCATCATCCACAGAGACGGGAAGGTGTTGGTTGGTCAGCGCCGCCGATTGGATCGGCACTCTTTGAAATGGGAGTTTCCCGGTGGCAAGGTGGAGCAGGGAGAGACGCCGCAGCAAGCGCTGGTGCGGGAGTTGGAGGAGGAGCTGTTGATTGACGCAACTATCGGCTCTGAGCTGGCGCGCTACGAACATGAGTACCCGAGCGGCAGCCGCGTGCATCTCCTGTTTTTTAGCGTTCCAGCATACAGCGGGGTACCGGAGGGACAGGTGTTCGAACAGATTCCGTGGGTGGATTTGAGTGC
>CALMAV010000249.1:3474-3764 GCA_937859895.1 uncultured Bryobacterales bacterium
CGATGGCGACTTCGACTTTGTCCGACGGCTCTCACGTGGCGACTTCCAAACCCAGTTGCGAAGTGGTGTCAAAACGATCTAGTTCAATGTCAAGCATAGGCCTTAGTGCTTGATTCGCTCAGCATTGTTGAGGAAAGCTTCTTTGCCCAAACCGTATTCCCCCTAGTGTTATCCCTTCTGAAGGGCGCTTACCAATTAGTTTTTAAAGGGCCATAGTCCATACACTTGGAGTATGGGTTTTTGTTTTCCTCGGATCAGGGCATCTGCGGTTTGAGCAGGAGTGAATCGCC
>CALMAV010000249.1:3774-13791 GCA_937859895.1 uncultured Bryobacterales bacterium
GTGTCCGCAAGGAAAAAACTCGCCATCGCAAGTACCTTCGTTGCCTGGCGGAGATCGGCAGAGGAGATTTTGTCTAGAGTGTCTTCAGCAGAGTGGGCCTGCTCAAAATACCCTGGTGATCGAACCAATGGAGCGATCCCTGGTAAGCCTTCCAGGGTAAAGGCATATGCATCGGTCATGAACAGCCACCCGTCAGTGGGAGGTTCTAAGTCAAGGTAGGGAGTCATCTCATTGAAATGCGTCAGCAAGGGCAACAACTCGGGGTGTCCCGCAGTGGGCAATCGGATGATGGGCCCCGCACCCCAGTCCAGTGCGAATGCTGCAACTAAATTGCTTAGCTCTGCCGTATGTTGGCGGACGTAGGATCGCGACCCAAGCAGCCCTTCTTCTTCACCCATAAATAGAACAAAGCGGATGGTGCGTTGAGGATGTAAGCCAGCCCGAACAAGCGTCTGTGCGGCACCTAGAACAGCAGCCGCTCCGAAGCCATCGTCCGTAGCGCCTGTGCCAAGATCCCAGGTATCCAAGTGTGCGCTTACGAGCATTACCTGTTCCGAATGTGCCGCTCCTTTAATTTCTCCCACGATGTTGTTCGATGGAACTGCTGCGTCCGAGAAGCTGTTTTCTACATCGACACTGATGCTCACTGGACGATGGAGCTGTAGCAGGTGTTCAATCAACTTCTGATGCTCGACAGGAAGATCGAGTGCTGGAATAAGCTTCGTATCAATGGTTCCCGGCAACGCCACCGCGAGTGGTTCTGAGTGGACAATGCCGTTACCGGGCCGTGTATCGTGTCGGAGGACGGCCACTGCGCGTGCTGCGGTGGCGGCTTGTAGGAGAGGCAACAGCTGCGAATAAGCGCGCATAGGCTTTTCTGGGTTTGACGCAATTAACAGTGCTTTGCCCTTCCAGCCTGTTCCCTGCGATTGGACGAGTGCGTCGAGATGGTCCGCTACATCGTTTGCGTCGACAAGTACAACTGGCACCGGCCCACTGTGCTTCGGTGTTGATCCACTCCAGCCGTAAGCCGCAATCGGGATTGTGATCGCGAACGGGGCAACAAGCGATGCATTGGCAGATCCACGTTTCCAAGCTCGGGGCAATAGCCAGCTTTCGCTATGCACCTGTTTCAAGCCGATTTTAAGCATGTGAGCCAGCACCTGGTTCTCCGCCTTGTGTGCAGCCACACTGCCCGTGAGCCGAGGGCCAATGCCTTCACAGAGTTCTTCCAGCTCAGGCATAGGATCGATTTGGTCGGCCGTCTTCGAGATGTGATCCAATTGATCCTGCATGTTTGCAGGTGCCGCTTGCCCCCGTGCGGTACCGGCAAATATCGAAAGTGCTGTCGCTAGGATTCCGGCCAGTGTTCGCATCCCAAACAGCCTAACGTAGCCGGTCGGAGCTTAGCTCATAACCGGAACTCTCCTGACCCATGGCCTCGATCCTCCTCCGGCTCTGCGGCAGGAACTCGATTGCTAAGACTCAGTCATTCGCGGCAGAGACAACGGTGGTCCGTGTTAGCCCTTTACAGCAAACTCACCTCAGTTCACGTACGATAACGTCAGGCAACAAGCCAAGGCGGAAGCGGATGGTCGGATTGGAAGCTAGGGCGATAACGGCCCTAACAGTGTGTTCGGGCAATACGGCTAAATCGCATTGGTGAACCTTCTGGAGTGCCTTGGCCTGCATCTGTGCGTAGACGACTTCCTGGATGGTGACTTCGATTGCGTGCGATGCCTCTCGCGAGGGGACTTCCAAATGCAGTTGCGAAGTGTTGCCAAGACCGTATAGTTTAGGTAAAGCATAACTCTTCGTTGTCCGAGGTTCATCAGCATGGCGACGTTACAGTACGAACGGTTTTGGGCGGTCTCTTGTTTTTTGGCGCTGGTCACGCCGGTTTGGGCTGGCGAGGCATCCACCCCGAGTCTTCAGCTTTATCAGGAACTGGCTTTACAGGCAGCTATCGGTCAGAAAAGTGGGAAAGTGGTTAACTCGCCGCAGTTGCCCATGCATCCAAAGAGTCCGATCCTTTCAGCTCGCTCGCAGGACTTGATCGCTAAGGAACAGTTGCCGTCAGCTGATACAACGAAGGATTGCATTGTCCCCTTGCACCAGTACCAAGCGGAGTCCAAACTCGATAAGGGGCTTGAACGCCAAGCCGGACCGGAATCAGGCGACGCCATTAAGACCTTCCATTCAGCCCCCGTTTGCCGTACACCTTAGTTCCTGTCGTAAACGTGCGCTTTCCGCCGAATCTGGTGGAGTATTGAACCCGAATGATGGATATGCCAGAGCAGGAGAATGCACCGAAGCGCTTCGATCTTAACGAAGTTGCCAAGGCTTTTCCGGCGCACGCGGATTCATTGCTCTTGGATCGATATCTTGTGGATCGCGAGTCTGCCAGTGCCCGGTCCTTTCGCGTCTACCGTGGAACTCCACCTCACTTCCATACCAAATGCGATGAGTTTCTCTACGTGCTCTCTGGCCGGGGAACGTTCTGGATGGGGAGCCCCGACGACGGTGGCGAATTTGGACCGGGCACTTTCTTATTTTTCGAGCGAGGCACGGTGCATGCTTTGCCGACGATTATTGAACACCCCGTGATCTTCCTCTCCATCGATGTACCACGCCGCGAACCGGGGGACATTCACTTCTTGAACCCGGACGATGGATCACCGGAGAGGTTCATTCAGCCTGCGAACTGACCTTAGCCGTTTCTATCTGACGCAGCCCTCATCCACATCCGTAAACCAAACTCGAAGCTTGAGGCCGGCTTTCGTTCCCCGAACACTCGCGCTGCTTCCAGTGCTGTTATTCCGTGCAAAAACGCCCATAATGTGATGGCGGCCTCTGGAGCTTTTTCCTCACCGTAGATCCGAGCCACATGCGCTAAGACAAAGCTCCAGGACTGCACATGTGGCCCCTCATCTTCAGTCTCGGCCAGTAGTGGCCTTAGTGTAAGGGAAAACAGTTGAGGATGTTCTCGAGCAAACCGCACATAGGCTCGTGCGATGCTCCGGATGGCCTCTTCGGGAGGCTTTTTTCCCGCTGCACTTTCTAGCGCCCGCAGCAAGCGTCGGCGACTTTCGTCCGCGAGAGCAGCCTGCAGAGCGGCCAGGTTCGAGAAGTACCGGTATAAGGCATTGGGAGCCAATCCTAGGGCAGCAGCCACGCTTCGGATTGCAAGCTTCTGAATCCCGTCTTGAGCCACCTGCTCCATAGCAATTGACAAGATTGCCTGTCGATCTGTTTTTGACGGATAGGGCATACGTGGGTCTGCTACAAGTTGCCTAACGACTTTCTAAGTGTACTCTGTACAGGTTTAAGATGTACAATGTATACAAACGAGAAGGGCAGGAACTCTCAATGGCAAAATCAGTCATAGTAACAGGAGCTTCTACCGGCATAGGCCGGGGAATTGCAGGTGTGCTCGTCCAGAGAGGATTCAATGTGTTTGGCACTGTTCGTAAGCAGGTGGATGCGGAGCGTTTGCAATCCGAGCTTGGAACCGCCTTCATGCCGCTTTTGATGGACGTGACTGATCAGGAAGCAGTGACGCGGGCGGCTGACCAAACGCGCGAAGCTCTCGGGCAGTCAAACCTTGCCGGGCTTGTCAACAATGCTGGAATAGCTTTCGCTGGTCCACTTGTTCACCAGCCGCTTCCAGAATTCCGCCGGCAGCTGGAAGTCAATCTCATTGCTCCATTCACCGTGACTCAGGCTTTCGCGGGATTATTGGGGGCTGACCGTAAGCGGGAAGGCGGTCCTGGGCGAATCGTGAATATAAGCTCGGTTGGAGGGAAAACCGGGCCTCCCTTTCTAGGTGCTTACGCGGCTTCGAAACACGGTTTGGAAGGAATGTCGGAGTCTCTTCGCCGCGAGTTGATGATTTATGGCATCGATGTCATTGTCATAGGACCTGGGTACGTCAACACTGCGGTCCTGGACAAAGCAGAAGCGCAAGATTTTGAGATTTACCGCAGTACGGACTATGCGGCAAGCTTGAATCAGTTCCGCAAGATGTTTATCGCAGAGGGTAGGAAAGGTTCTCCGCCGCAGAGTATCGGCGAGGTAGTCTACACCGCACTTAGCGCTCGAAAACCGAAAGTTCGCTACGCGGCCGTTCAGCACAAGCTTAAGAATTGGACCATACCCATGCAGCTTCCGAAACGATTGCTCGACCGCTTAATGGGTAAGCAGTTCGGATTGCTGCCCTCATAGAGATAGAGAGACTCTAAGAAGGATCGCGTCAGCACTGATAACAGAGAGGCTCTGCTGCTTGCCTCTTCATTTCGCCATTACCCGAGTCGTCCGCCAATGGCATTCCCTTGAAAGAAGTAGGTGTAGGTGCGAGGCGTTAACGACGGCTGCTGTCACCCATTCTTGAATTACGCTGGCCCAAGTCCGTCGTCGATTGCGTCGCCGCACCTGCTGACGCCAGGACGGCGGAGGTTCTCAGAAATCGCGGTGAACTGTCAAAAGCGATGTGCGAATTATATGACCCTGCCGGCACTGCTTTGGTGAAAGCTTTTCAGAGCACCCATATGCCACGAGTCTTCTTCTCGCTGTTCGCGCTGCCACTTCTGCTGATCATCAGCGCTGTTTCCCCCGTGCTTGCCTCCTCAACAACACGACATGCGGCGGCTGCTCATACCGCTGCTCCGTCGGATTCGCAAATTGATGCCACCATCCGCATGAAGCTTGCAAAGTCGAAGATCGGCAAGGACGGCTTCAAATATCATGTTTCCCATGGTGTCGTCACTTGGGAAGGCAAGACTGACGTGATTCAACATAAAGGATCAGCCACTCGCATGGCTCACTCTGCCGGTGCTTCACAGGTTGTGAACAACATCCAGATCAGCGCCAATGCGAAAGCAAAGGCCGCGGCAAATCTGCAAAAGGCTTACGTGAAACAGTAATCGCCCTCGCGTTGCCGGTTGCTCGTCAGAGCGCTTCCAGCCCGTTTGCACATGTTAGTCTTTAGGTGTTTACCAACATCTGAATGAAACGTTGTGCTGTCTTTTTGCCCGTCGTCCTTTGTCTAGCTTCACCTTCAGCTCCACTAGCTCAAGCCCAGACAAGCGCTCCGTCCCAAGGCGCATCCTCCGTTCCTCAATCTACAACGCCAACTGCTACTCAGCCATCTGGGTCGTCCGCGCAACCGGGTCACTTACGCCCGCGCGGTCCTGAGGCGAGTACTCAGCAGGATCCGAACCATGTAGTTGCCACAATCGCCGGCAAGCCTGTTACAGCCAAGCAAGCGATGGACATGCTGGCGACGTTGCGTCCGGAAGACCGAAAACGCTTTGAAAACAATTTGCCGGCTCTGGTGCAGCAGCTTTATATGACAGACCAGCTTGCGAATGAAGCAACGCGGATGAAACTCGACACGCAGAGTCCCTGGAAAGAGCAGCTGCGAATGAGCCGGGAGAATATCCTAACTCAGGCTTACTTAAGTCAAGCAAGTTCTGCTGGAGCTGCTGAGGATCCAGGCGCGTATTACCAGGCACACGCGGCTGACTTCGACCAAGTGAAGCTCAGCGGTATCCTCATCGCATTTAATCCTCCAGGCACTCCCGCTGCCTCTGGCGGGATTCAGCGGACGGAAGCGGCTGCTCAGGCAAAGGCGGACGACTTGGAAAAGAAGTTGAAGGCCGGTGGCGATTTTTCTGCTTTGGCTCGTACCGATTCGGACAATCAGCAGTCCAGCGTCAAGGGTGGAGACCTGGGTACGTTTGTGATGGGGAATGCGCAGCTACCGGCCCCGATTCGCGACCGCATTACGAGCCTCCAGCCAGGACAGATCTCTGAGCCAGTGCGTGTACCAAACGGTATTTATATCTTCAAGCTCGACAGCCGCAACCGGTTGCCTTTAGAAGCTGTTCGCCAAGACATTGTTCAGAAACAGCAGAATGACAGAGCGCAGGCGTCGCTAAAGCAGCAGATGGACAAGTACAAAATAGAGGTACAGGACAGCGACTTTTTTGCTGCGCCGAACAGTGATGGGACCTCAGCCTCCAAAATTCCGTCGTTGCAGCGGCCTGCTGGTCCTCAATCCTCAGCGCCAAAGCAGTAGTTTGCGCTGGGACGGTTGCCTGCTGAAGCAGGTGCACCGCCTGGATACTGAACTGCCGCCCTTCGTTGGAGAGCAAATCAGTCTCGAAATACAAGCGCGACTCTCGGCATACCGTGGTCGATTATTTTCTTGTACTGACCGCGGCACTCCGGTCTATGCGGCCAGCTTTATACGGTGCCGTTCCATCGTGGTTGAGTCTGCGCTTCTTCGTAAGCCACGTTTGCTGCGGGCCATTCTGGTTCATGAACTAGCTCACTTTGTCTGGACCAGGCTCGGCAATTTAGCACGGGAAGAATTCTCGGCGTTGCTACGTGAGGAACGGCTTCGCGGAGCTCGCGGCGAATTAGGTGAATCAGCAGCGGTTTACAAAGCTGCCTTGTCCGAGTCGGCCGTGATCAAGAACAGTAAACAGTGGCGCGATTATGTCTGTGAAAGCTTCTGTGACACAACTTCCGCCTTCTTTGGTTCCCGTGCACTCTACTTGGGTCCGCGCTTGGCTCAACGCTTCGTCCAACGTCGGCAGAAATGGTTCACGGAACATTTACGAGATTACTGGCGCCTTTGACTTCTTCCGCAGACGCTACACTTGAAGGAGCTGCCTATGCGGATCCTGTGTTCGTCCTCATTCTTGCTTGCGACACTTCTCTTTTCTTCTTGCGGGCCAAGCAGCGATATGAAGTCGATGTTGGTCCCGGCCAAGCAATCCCATACGGACCGTAAACCTGCTCCTAATTTCGAGCTGAAAGATGCGGAAGGTAAAAGCCTGAAGCTGAGTGATCTCCGCGGCAAAGTTGTGTTGCTGAATTTTTGGGCAACCTGGTGTCAGCCGTGCGCGATGGAAATCCCTTGGTTTATCGAGTTCCAACAGCAGTACAAAGCACGCGGACTCGAAGTGGTCGGGGTTTCGATGGATGAGGATGGGTGGACTGCAGTGAAGCCTTACATCGCCCGTCACAACATCAACTACCGAATGGTGTTAGGGAACGACTCGGTAAGTCAACTCTACGGGGGCGTCGATTCGCTTCCCACCACCTTTCTTATTGATCGCGAGGGGCGTTTGGCTGCGCCGCCCTATGTTGGTTTAGCTGGCAAGAATGAATATTTGCATGAGATCCAGACTCTCCTTACTGACCCTCAGTCGACTACTGCTTTCTTTAGTCCTCGTTTATTCCGTCAAAGCCCAGTCGCGTCGCCTAACAGTTAAGGACCCGGAAGCGATCGATCTGAAGCGAGGGGCTACGGTTGTTCAAACTACCTCCGTTGTCGTCGAGCCTGGTTCGCACGTGAATACCAATCAACCCCGCAGTGAGTTCCTTGTGCCTTTGCGGCTTGTCTGGGAGTCGGGGCCACTATCGGTTTCATCGATTGAATATCCACCTGGCGAGGAGTTGCAGGTTGGGCCTGACAAGCTTCTGGTTCTAACGGGAGCATTCATTATTCGAACCGAATTTAAGGCTGCACAGTCTGCGCTTCCGGGCAACACGTTGCTGAAGGGGAAGCTGCGCTATCAAGCTTGCAATGAACAAATGTGTTTCCGCCCTGCAACGGTAGACATCTCTCTTCCGGTAACGATTCAGTGAAGCTCAGATGAAAGCTTTAAAACTGAGATTTACTAGCTTCGTTTTAGCGATCAGTTGCTTTGTCTGGACAGCAGGGTGTTCTCAAAACTCCTCCGATCAATCTGTTGATTCGACGATTCAGGACCAGGTAAATCGAATCACCGCGATGGACAATCATGCTCACCCGACGAAGGTGCTGAGTTCCGGTGAACAGGACACCGACAATGACGCACTACCGGCTGATGCAATAGCAGATCTCTCGCTTCCTGTACCGTTCCGGCCGGGCAGTCCACTGTTTCCCCAAGCCTGGAAAGCTCTATTTGGTGTCGAATTCTCTTCACCTGCTCCAAGCGATGAGGCAGCGCAGGTAAGTCGAAGGCGCCGTGAACTGCAATCGCAAAAGGGTGATCTATACCCATCCTTCATCCTGAACCAATGTAAGACCGACATTATGCTGGCCAATCGGGTTGCTATGGGAAGAGGCCTTCCGGCAGATCGCTTCAAGTGGGTTCCGTTCGCAGACATGTTTCTGTTTCCATTGAACAACTCTGCTGCGAGGAACCGAGATCCGGAGCACGCCGCTTTTGTTAGGAATGAGGAAGCGCTCCTGAACCATGCTCTTACCGCCAGCGGTGCCCGTAAACTGCCATCGAATCTGGATGAGTATCTAACGTTTATCTCCCATACGTTGTCGAGCTGGAAGGCAGGCGGTGCAGTTGCTGTCAAATTTGAGTTTGCTTATTTGCGTGATTTGCAAATCAGCAATCCCCCGCGTGAGAGCGCTGAGCGGGTCTACGCAATCTATGCGCAGTCTTCTGAGCCGACTCCGGAAGATTATAAGCTGCTCCAGGACTTCATTTTTCGCTATATATCGCTTGAGGCGGGACGGCTTGGATTGCCGGTGCACATACACTCGTCAATCGGGGCCGGTAGCTACTTCCAGACTTCAAATGCCGATCCGCTGGCGCTTCAATCGTTGTTTAACGATCCGAATCTGCGCAGGACCAAGTTCGTCATGCTGCACTCAGCTTGGCCTTTCGAGCGTGAAGCAGCGGCGCTTATCTTGAAGCCGAATGTATACCTAGATACGTCAGGTTTGAGCTATCTTACTTACCCGACCGAAGCAGCTCATGCGATCCGGCTCTTCCTGGAAGCTGCGCCGGAAAAGGTTTTGTATGGCTCCGACGCTACTCCTCTTTCACTAGAAGTTGGTTGGGAAGAGACCGCGTGGCTTGGCTCAACTCTCGGACGTAAAGCGTTGGCAATTGCCCTCACCGATATGGTGCGGGACGGTGAGATCACGAAAGACCAAGCCGCTCAATACGGTCAGATGGTTCTACGCGGCAACGCTCATCAGCTGTACGGCTTTTAGTTTGTGCGCCGACTCCTGATTCGTCCAGGTGGGATCGGAGACTGCCTCCTGTGTCTACCTGCCATGGAGTCGCTGCAGGCAGAGTATACCGAGGTTTGGATCAGCAGCCCGGTTGTGCCGCTAATTCGCTTTGCCAATGCAGTACATTCGATAGCTTCAACCAGTTTGGATCTGGTCGGACTGATTGCGGGGCAGATCGATCCGGCGATGCGCGCACGGTTGGAATCGTTCGATGAAGTTGTGAGTTGGTACGGCGCGGGGAGGGAAGAACTTCGACTAACCTTTCAACAACTTGCTGTGACCTGTCATTTCTTTCGTGCGCTGCCGCCGGCAGACAACACTCAGCACGCAGCTGACTTCTTTTCGCTTCAGGTGAATGCTCCATTGGGTCGAAATCCAAGACTGCGCCTCTCGGGGAACGCCGAATCGCGAGATTCCGTGGTGATCCATCCTTTCTCGGGCAGTAGCCGCAAGAACTGGCCACTGAATCGCTACCGGGAACTGGCTCAGCGACTACCGCTGCCTGTCGAGTGGACGGCGAGCCCGGATGAAATCCTGCTGGAAGCGCATCATTTTGCAGATCTGGGTCAGCTCGCTGTCTGGCTCCTTGAGGCTCGAATTTACGTCGGAAATGATTCAGGCATTACTCATCTGGCAGCCGCGCTAGGAGTACCCACACTTGCTCTTTTCGGTCCCACAGATCCCGCGATTTGGGCGCCACGAGGCAGTCACGTGCGAGTTTTGAGGCACCAACCGCTAGACACTCTTAGTGTTGACTCAGTCCTACGGCAATGCACAATAGATGAATGGAGCTAATCGTACAAGATCGAGCGTGGGTGACAGTTCGTGTTCCGGGCGATCCGGATAAAGCTTTTGCCACCATTTGTAGGAACAATCCAAATGCTCGTGTTGAGCGATGGAGCAACGGAGCAATCACGATTATGCCGCCCGCAGGAAATGAGAGTTCAAGTCGCAACACGGAGTTGATCACTCAGCTTACGCTTTGG
>CALMAV010000250.1 GCA_937859895.1 uncultured Bryobacterales bacterium
CGCCCAACCTCATCCACTCCGGCAATACACTGAAAGCCCTCCTCGCGAGCCAAGCGTTCGAAGGTACTGACGCACCGGATGGAAGGCGCAGGTGAACCGGACTGGGACTGAGAAGATTCTTTGGCCACTAGAAAGCCAAGGACGCGGCGTTATTCGCGTTCGCGTAGACGGGCAGCTTTGCCCTTTAGACCGCGAAGGTAGTAGAGCTTGGCACGGCGTACCCGGCCCGTACGGACCAGATCGATATGATCAACTACCGGTGCATGGACCGGGAAGATACGCTCAACACCTTGGCCAAAGCTCACCTTACGGACGGTGATTGTTTCACCCATGCCAACGTTATGGCGCGCAATCAGCGTTCCTTCGAATGCCTGCAAACGCTCCTTGTCACCTTCGCGAATCCGGACGTGCACGCGAATGGTATCACCCGGCCGAAACTCCGGGTGCGCCTGGGCGCGCACGTGCTTACTGATAAATCTGCTGACAAGAACATTCTGCATGCTACTTAATTCTGCCTTATTGTGCGTCCGACCACCAGATCTGGACGCAGCCTTTCTGTTTTCTCAAGCGACGCCGCCCGGCGCCAACGCCTGATCTCCTCGTGATTACCACCCAGCAGTACGTCGGGCACTTTCCAGCTGCGGAATTCCGCTGGTCTGGTGTACTGCGGGCAATCTAAAAGTCCTTCCAACTCTTGGCTGAAACTTTCATTCCAACTCGAGTCGCTATTTCCAAGCACGCCGGGCAGCAATCGCCCAACCGCGTCAACAATCATCGCAGCGCCAAGCTCACCGCCGCTTAACACAAAGTCCCCTACCGACAGCTCGGAATCGGCCAAGTGCTGAGCCACTCGCTCATCCACCCCCTCATACCGGCCGCAGATGAGCAAGAGATCGTCTAACTGGGCCAGTTCACGAGCCACAGCCTGAGTGAAGCGCTTTCCCTGAGCCGACAGCAGAACCACTCGCTGACGTACCGTTCGCTCCGGCAGGATGGTTTCGACAGCCTCGAACAGCGGCTGCGGCTTCAACAGCATACCCTCGCCGCCTCCAAACGGGCGGTCGTCCACCGTCCGATGCCGGTCGGAAGTCCAGGTTCTCAAATCGTGAACCGTGATATTGATTCGGCCTTCGTCCCGCGCCCGGGCTACCACCCCGTAGCGAAAAGGACTTTCAAAGAACTCGGGAAAGATAGTGACGATATGGAAATTCACGACGCCTTCCTTTCCCAGTCACAAACTCAAAGATCCAACAAGCCTTCCGGCAATTCCACTCGAATAATCCGGTTTACTAAATCCACTTCCGGACAAATCGCGTCGACAAAGGGCACCAACACCGTCCGGTCCTTAACATCTACTTGCAGAAGCGGGGATGCACCGTAGTGCTCCAACCCAGTTACAACGCCAACCAGATCTCCCGTCTGACGATGGACAACGCTGACGCCGATCAAATCCGACTGAAAGTACTCGCCCTCCGGAAGCGAGCCACGTTCCTCTCTCGGAATCCACAGATCTGCGCCGCTAAAGCGCTCGGCATCAGAAATCGTGCCAATGCCGACAAACTTTAACACCCAATCCTCCCGGTAAGGCCAAGCCGCTTGCAACTCGACGGGCACATCCGTCCCGTCGGAGAGCCGAACCTGAGCTGTTTTCAAATTCTCCAGGCGACCCGGCACATCCGTTTGGGACCGAGCCAGCACCTCGCCTTTATTGCCCCGGCTCCGCAGAATTTCGGCAACTACTACCCGATCCTCATCCACAACCAGGGGCCTCGCTACTCAAGGATTTCAAGCGAGAAACGCCGGTTCAACTTAGTTCCAACCGCACCAAGCAGAGTTCGAATAGAACGTGCTGTCCGGCCCTGCTTCCCAATCACTTTGCCGACATCGCCTGTAGCCACTCGAAGTTCGAAAACAGTAGCATGCTCACCAGAGATTTCATTCACGGTCACACCGTCCGGCGTATCGACCAGTGCCCTGGCAATATCTTCCACCAGCGTCTTGACGCTGGCACTTTCGTTTCCATCACTGTCATTCATGGTTTGACTTTACTGGCAGACTCTGCGGACAAGCAGGAAGCTCTAACGTTCGCTTCGCGCTACGCAGAAGAAGAGAGTCAATCTCTTCCTACTAAGCAACCGCAGGTGTTTCGGCCGGCGCAATCTTCATCAAACGAGTGACGGTATGAGAGGGCTGCGCGCCATTCTTAATCCAATGCTCGATTCGCTCCCGCTCTAGATGGATCTCGGCAGGCTTGGAAATCGGGTTGTAGTGGCCGACCACTTCCACCGACCTACTATTGCGTGCGCGTTCTTTATCAATAACAACCACGCGGTAGGTGGGCTTCTTCTTGGCGCCAAAACGCGCCAAACGGATTGCTAACATCGTAACCTTTTCTTCTTAATATTCTGGCAGATTTACAGCGCCGACGCACCTTTGGGCCCGACGCTAGAACCCAGGCAGCCCTGGAAAGCCGGGGATCTTCATTTTACCCATGCGCTTACCAAGCAAACCTGCCTGCCCGGCAAAGCTCTTCATCATTTTACGCGCTTGCGCATACTGTTTCAGCAGATTATTCACATCTTGCACGCTGGTTCCACTGCCTTTTGCAATCCGACGCCGACGGGAGCCGTTGATGATCATGTGATTCCGGCGCTCGTGCGGCGTCATGGAGTCGATGATTGCGACTACCCGGCCGACTTCGCCCTCATCGATCTTGGCGTTCTTCAGGTCCTTCAGCGGGCCAATCTGCGGCATCATTTCCAGTAGGCCACCTAAGGAACCAAGCTTGCGAATCTGTTTAATCTGGTCACGGAAATCTTCGAGCGAGAAGTCGTCGCCAAGCAGCTTCTCTTGCATTTTCTCGGCTGTCTTCTGATCGAAGGTCTCCTGGACTTTATCGATAAGCGAAAGAACGTCGCCCATGCCGAGGATGCGCGAAGCAACTCGGTCAGGGTGAAAGGCCTCCAGCGCATCCGTTTTTTCTCCTACGCCGACAAATTTGAGTGGCTGGCCAGTGATGGTCCGTATCGAAAGCGCTGCGCCGCCTCGCGCATCGCCATCCATCTTGGTCAGAATGATGCCGGTAATGCCGAGCTGCTTATGAAACTCGTCGGCAGACTTCACCGCGTCCTGACCTGTCATGGCATCAGCGACAAACAGGATCTCAGTAGGATTCAGTGTGCTTTTCAGCTCGCGCAACTCTCCCATCAGCTGCTCGTCAATGTGCTGACGTCCGGCCGTGTCCACCAGCAGAACATCACGCCCGGTCTGGATCGCATCGCGACGAGCTGACGTGGCAAGATCCAGCGGCTTCGTTTCGTCGCTGCCGCCCTCGTAGATCGGGGTGCTCACAGTCTTGGCCAAAATACTTAGCTGATGCCGGGCCGCTGGGCGATAGACGTCAACAGAAACCAATTCCGGCTTGCTGCCCTCCTTGGTCAAAAACTTCGCCAATTTAGCAGCGCTGGTTGTCTTACCCGAGCCTTGCAGGCCCACGATCATGACAACCGTTGGCGGATCGTTTGCGAAACGAAGGCGGGATTGGTGCCCACCCAGCATTTTGGTCATCTCATCCCGAACGATCTTTACTACCTGCTGGCCGGGCGAGAGCGCCATCAGTACTTCGTCGCCCATCGCTTTCTCTTTCACTTGAGCGATGAACTCTTTGACGACTTTGAAGTGAACGTCAGCCTCAAGAAGTGCGACGCGTATTTCGCGCAACGCCTCATCCATGTTGGCTGCCGTTAGCTTTCCCTCCCCACGGAGGTTCTTGAAGACTCGCTGAAGTTTGTCGGACAGGTTATCGAACATGGCTGGATTGCGGCTTGGGCAGCCTACCAACTGAGTATAACGGCCACAAAGAACCGAGCTGCTACATAAACGAGTTCAGAAGGTCAAGTACACCGATCACAAGCGGGAGAAAACTTTCATCTCCCCTGTTTAGAACAATTTACGGGGTAATTTTTACGCTAAAGGCGTGTGCGCGTTGCAAAGTCATGAGCGGAAAGGGACTTACGACATGCACATTCCAATCATTTGTGACACGATTAACCTCATTCTAAAGGTAGTTTTCGGCGCCTAATTAGCCGGCGGCAGTTCTAGAGACTAGCTGAAGATGCTCTTCAGCTGAGCACTGGTTGGAACTCAGAGTTGTCATATTTCAGAGTTTCAATCTTTAGCAAGTGTGATTGTAGTTTGTTACGACGGGTGAGTGCAGTAGAATCGGTTGAGCTTCCTCGAGACTGCTCTGCCACCCGCTAGAGGTAAGTGTCCAAGAATCGGGCGTTGGACCTTATTAGTTGTCCTTCGGTTGCTCTGTTCAGGGTATCCGGAAACGCTTGCAGACTTCCAGGCACAAGCGCCCGTAATCGCAACTCGTTATCAGCAGTTGTTAGACGACGGGCGAAAGGTGCGCCAGGCAGGCGACTTCGCAAAAGCGGAACACCTCTTTCAACTGGCTGCTGATGAAGCGAGACGAGTAGGCAATGCCGGCCAGCAAGCAGGAGCGCTACTGCTTGTCACCGGTTGTCAAATTCGTCGATTTCAATATGGGGCGGCGCTGAACACCGCAGCCGCCGCCCGAGAGTTGGCTCTTCGCGCTTCTGACAACACGATTTTGGGGGCCTTGGCTACCAACGTCTCCAATATTTATGTTCAGTTAGGCGACACGGCTTCTGCCGCCAGAGTCGCAGGGGAAGCTGTTGAGTATCTCAGACGATCTCCACGCCGAGATTACTTCATTCGATCCCTCATCAACTACGGCGATATCCAATTTGGATTAAGTCACTATACAGAGGGAAAAAACCTATTATCTCAGGCGATTGAGGTAGCAAAAAGCAACGCTGCACCTCAAATGGAGGCACTCGCCTCCGATCACCTTGGCTCCTCGTTGACGCTTCACGGTGCATTGCCGGAAGCACAATCAGCCCTCATCAATGCGGTCAACCTATATAAAGCGCATCAGGACAACGAAGGTCTTGCTGGCTCTTACGAACACCTGGCCGAGTTGGAATGGCGCAAAGGAGGCTCGTCCCTACGCTCAGCCCTGAACTATATCGACTTGGCCTTTGCCTCGAAGAGTTCCATTTTTAAAACTGCTCTGCAGTACTACCCTATTCACATTCGCGGACAAATATTGTTGGGCTTGGGCGAGAAAGATCAGGCCCTGGCTGAGTTCCGTCGGGCAGTAGATGCCGCCGACACCTGGCGCCAGAGCGCTCTGCCGGGCGACACCACCAATACACAAACCGTCGTTCAATTAGAAAGTGTTTACCACGATTTCGCGCAATTGGGCGCCGAACTTTCTTTGGAACGCGATGACCACGCGCTTGCCCGTGAGTCCTTCGAAGTGCTGGCTCGCAATCGCGCGGCCAGTCTTAGAGAACAGTTAGCGCGGTCGTTTGGCGATAAGCTGCTCAACTCACCGGAATATTTTGGACTGCTTCATGATCTGGAAACTGCTCAGGCAGCTGCCACGCTCAGCCAAGACCCCGCGCAGATCGATGCTAACCGCACAAAGCTTACT
>CALMAV010000251.1:0-606 GCA_937859895.1 uncultured Bryobacterales bacterium
AGGTGACAATCTCAGGGCAGGCAACACAAATGGGGCCAGGCTCGGTAGCTTACGTACACAGCAACGACCTGCATATGTTGAAGAACGTCGGCCAAGTTCCGGCCACTTACTTTGTGCTGGCAATCGGCCAACAGCAGGGCAAGAGTTGAACGGCTAATGGCTGAAACATTCACTGGATCTTTCGCCCGAACAGGCTTATAAAGGTATTTAGGAAGTTGTTGTGTTTTCATCCGCTATTTTACGGCCGCTTGCGGCTCTTGCAGCTCTAACCGGACTTGCTGCTTACGCCACTATCATGCTCCGCGGCCCTCAGGGACTCTCAGCGTTGTCTGAGAAGCGCGAGCAAATACGTCTTTTAGAAGAGCAGAATGCTGATTTACAGAAGGAAATTGAGTCGAAGCGACAGCGCATTGAGCGGCTGAAGAGCGATCCGCAGACTCAGGAGGTAGAGGTAGAGAAGCGGCTTGGTCGAGTACATTCGGGCGATACTGAGTTCAAGATCACCGGCCAGCCTGTAAAGCCGCTTGAATCTCCCGCGCCACATCGTTGATTGTTTCCGCATCGGCTAGCAGCAGGCGATGCGGAAACCAAAATCCATCCTTCACC
>CALMAV010000251.1:616-958 GCA_937859895.1 uncultured Bryobacterales bacterium
GTATTCGACGTCCCGGTACAACGAATTTTTGTACAAAGTATGCGGGTAAAACGGCGAACACGGGATACCTTTTGCTTTCAAGATCTCTAAAAAGCAATCGCGTCGAGCTTCTCCTAACCTGAGCCGGCCGACCAGGAGATACCACGAGCACTGAGTCATCTGTGTCGGCTCAGTCTGCCACTCTAATTCGGAATCGTCGGCCAGCAAGCTCTTCAGCAGCGCGACATTTCGAGTGCGTGTCGCGATCTGGCCCGGCAGCCTTTCGAATTGTGCGAGTAGAACTGCCGCCTGAAATGCGGTGGTGCGCAGGTTTGTTCCCAGCCGATGGTGGGAATAGAAGCT
>CALMAV010000251.1:968-4391 GCA_937859895.1 uncultured Bryobacterales bacterium
AACGGGCGGCCTCTGCGAATGCTTCGTCAGAGGTAACCAGGGCGCCGCCTTCGCCACAACAAAGCACCTTGCCATTCTGAAAGGAAAATGAACCAGCTACTCCAAAGCTGCCGGCACGTCTGCCACACCATTCAGAGCCGTGGGCATGTGCAGCATCTTCGATCAGGTGCAAATTACAATCGGTACACAACTTAGAGATAGAGGCAATGTCGCAGGGAACCCCGCCGAAGTGTACGACCATAACGGCTCTTGTTTTTGGGGAAAGAGCAGCTAGCACCTGGGCTGGATCGATGTTGAAAGAGTCTTTTCCGATATCGACAAAGACCGGAGTTGCGCCTACTCGGGAGATGGCTGTAGCGGAAGAGATGAAGGAGATAGCAGGCACAATCACCTCATCTCCAGGCCCAATCCCGAGCAGACTTAGAGCTAGTTCAAGCGTGACAGTCCCGTTGCACAAACTAATGGCAAAGCGGGCGTGTTGGTAGGCCGCAAACCGATTTTCGAAATCGGAAATAATGGGGTTGAAACCACCCCACTGAGCATCGGCAAGAACCTGCTGCAGGAGGAGGCTTTCGCGCTCGCCAGCTTGTGGCCAAGGAGGAAACTTCAAGAAGGTTGCCGATCCGTGTACAAGAACTGATCGAGGGGCGGCAGAGCACAGGCTTGGGCACCTTCACTTGTCGGCACTGCGTTTGTCCCTGCTGTAGCCCGCACCCACGTTACTCTTTCCGCAGTACCTCTGCCGCGACAAGACAGAGGCACATCGACGGTAAAATCTTCAGGCACATCGCTTACTTCTAAGTCCCAACTGCGGCCAGTCTTCCGCAACCGCAGCCGGGGGATGCCGGTGCCGTAAACCCAAGTATCAAAGAAGAGCTTTAGGTCGCGATCAGGCTGGTCTTTCGGTACGAAGGTCGAAGCTAGCTTGCGAAACTCATCATTGCTCAAGGGCTGCGAGGTGAATTGGCCCAGCAGCTTCAGCTGCATCTGGCGCCAGCGATCCGCACCTAGCCGCGCTTGCAGCATCTCAAGAACCCAAGTACCCTTCTCATAAATGATGGTTTGCCAGACGTCTTTCCCCGGCGAATCAAAGAGCCGAATTCCGAAGTCTACCGGTCCGGCTTCCTCTACTCTTTTACCGTTCTTTTCTTGAACTAGATCCAGCCGATACTGATCCAGCAAAGCGAGCTTGGCCCGACTGCCGTGAAGATCAGCGATGTACTGCAACGCCGAGTGGTTCGCCATAGCTTCAGAGAACCAAGCCGAACGGTAATCCGCGGCACTGACAAGATTTCCCCACCACTGATGCGCCACTTCATGAGGCAATAAGATACCGGAAAAGAAAGAATCCATAAGCGGTGTCTTAAGTGATGACGGGCGGCTCTTCTGGCGTACATAGCTGACATCGGACAGATAAATCAGACCCGGGAAGCCTTGCCCAAAGTAACCCGCGATAGGAGAGACGGCGATGCTCTTGAAAGGGAGAGGAAGCCAACGCTGCGTGTAATTCGCCAGGATCGATTCCATATGTGAGCCGAGATTCTCAGGCGGACGCTCTTCAAGACGATTTGAAAATACATCGACCCGGTATGGGCCATATTGAGCACTTGTTTGTACGTAGTCGCCAAGGTTGAATCCGGCAACACTTTCTGGCACGACTGTTCTGTGTCGCACAATGCGCGAACCGTGGGCAACGTTCTCACTAACCAATTCACCAGTTGAGACAAGTCGCAAGGACTCCGGGAACTCGAACGTAAGATCGTACTGAGTAGACATGCTTCCGCTATACGGGTACCAAGTATTTCGCTCCTCAACAAAGTAAGTGCTATCACCGGTTCGAGTTACAACTGAGCCGAAGTAAGTGATTGAGACGCTGTGTGATCCAGGCACGAGAGGGCTATCAGTAACAAGAAGAAACGCACTTGACCCATTTAGCTCCCCAGCAGTGGGCGTCAGCTCTCTCTGCAGTACTTCGGCGGGAACTCCGTCCACAGAGGCGCCTGACACATGCAGCCGGTTTGATAGTTTAAAGCGAAGCACGCGCCCGTTCGCTTCGGAGCACTTGTAAGTAAACTTGACCTTCGCGGAAAGCACTAAGTCGCGTCCAATTACCGACTGAATATTGTAATCGCTAAACGGCGATACGGGGAAGACGTATGGCTCCGCACGGGCAGGCCGGTACGAAGTCCAAAGCTTAAATGCCGTTTGCTGCTTTGCTCCGGGCTCATTATGACCAAAAACAACTGGCTCGGAGCTCTGGGGATCGTAATAGAAGCTGAAAATACCAAGCTCACGTCCTCCGAAAGCGGCATCAAAGAAACCGTCGTCAACTCGATGCCTATCGAAAAAGGACTGAACCAGATTGAGGTCAAAGAGCGGGGAGATATTGGTCAGGATTGGGTCAAGGGAGGGCCGAAGAGCTTCAGTGGCCGAGGGCTCAAGCCGGCTGCTATCAGGATCTGCTATTTGGGATAGGCACTCTTTGAGCGTGTTGTCTGAAAAGAAAAAGACGGCTGAGTTGAAGTGATCGTTAAGATTCGGGGTTTTGATATTCGCGGCCAAGGAAGCGCGCTCGCTGCGGTCTGGAGGCATTGCAAGAACCTCGGCATCGCCCGCCTCCTCGCCGCGAGTTGTGAAGATTGCGGCACTAACTCGCCCAGCAACCGGCTTCGTAAAGGCCAGAATGCCGTCGGTAAGATAGATTTTTACTCCACCTCGGTTCAGTTGTAAGTCGCGTACGTGAAAAGTAGCTATGGGATCTATTGACAAATGCGAGAGCGCATCATCAATATTCTTAGCCGTACTCAAGGCCGCAGCAATGCAAGGCCAAACGGAAACCAGGACAAAAACAACGAGCTTAGCCCGTGACACGCATTACCTAACTTCAGGGCTATTGACAGTAGCTGGCTCTTGGGTTGAATTCTCCCGGATTACACCAGTCTGATCGGTAAAAAAGCTTCTTCGACCCGTGTTATTGAAAGCCTTAGGCACGGCAACAACGCTGTACCCGGAAGGAGTCTGGGTAACCGTGTAATTGTACCCGCCAGATGAACCCGTGGCGAGATTAGGTGGGATTAGATTAGCTGCTTGTGGACCCTCTTGTGCTCCCGAAGCAGCAGGCGGCCCTAATTGCGTAATGCTGTTCGCATACTGTCCAAATGTTGACTGATACTGAGTCTGCACAGTGTTGATGGTCTTCAACGTTGCGATCGCGCCCATCTCTCTTGCGTGCATTTGAGACTTACTCATTTGGGGTAGTGCAATGGACAAGATGATTAAAATGATGGCGATTACGATCAGCAGTTCGATCAGCGAGAAACCACGCTGGGCGGAACGTCGGATTCTACAACTATGGTGCATACGCTTCACATGATACGACGTTTGCCGAGTGGATTTCGTTGGATTAAAAGCTTTGTACCAGGT
>CALMAV010000252.1:0-3291 GCA_937859895.1 uncultured Bryobacterales bacterium
TTGTTAGACTGACGTTCATATGTTGAGCGGACTGACACGTGCTGGAGCGCTTTTTGGGCTGCTCTATCCGACCTTTTCGCTGATTGCCTTAGCTAAGGAGCCCGTCCGGGCTGGTCATGGCATGGTTGTCGCTCAGGAACCAATTGCAGCCGAGACCGGTCTGCGGGTCCTTCAACAAGGTGGCAATGCTGTTGATGCAGCTGTGGCGGTAGGCTTTGCATTGTCAGTGACCCATCCGGTAGCGGGCAACTTGGGCGGCGGTGGCTTCATGCTAATCCGCCTTGCTAATGGAACGACCACATTTCTTGATTTTCGCGAGTGCGCACCCGCTGCTGCTGCCCGCGACATGTATATTGGCCCGGATGGCAATGCAACCAGCGACAGCATATATGGTTGGAGGTCTGCGGGTGTGCCTGGCACAGTTGCTGGTCTGGCGCTGGCACACCAGAAGTTTGGGAGCAAACCCTGGAAGAATTTAGTCGCGCCCGCCAGCAACTTAGCAGCCGAAGGCTTTATCCTCACTGAACCGGTAGCTGCCTCCCTTCGGGACGACAAGAACCCGCTGCACCAGGATCCGGAATCGCAGAGGATCTTTCTACGCAATGGTAAGCCGTTCACAGCGGGAGAAACGCTGAAGCAACCTGAGCTTGCCGCTACGTTAAACCGTGTTGCCGACGGTGGATCGGACGGGTTCTATAAAGGTGAAACGGCGCGGCTCCTAGCGGCGGCGATGACTGCTCATGGCGGGCTGATCACCGAATCTGACCTCGGAGCTTATAAGGTTGCCGAGCGTACCCCGCTGGAAGGCAACTACCATGACTTCCACATCATCACCGCTCCTCCGCCCAGTGCCGGCGGTATTGGCCTTCTGCAAATGATGGGCATGCTGGACGGCACCGGCTATACCAGCGACGGACCGGACTCGGCTAAAGCTGTCCATTTTGAGACCGAAGCTATGCGTCGTGTCTATGCCGACCGGAGTGAGTACCTGGGTGACCCCGCTTTCTACAACGTGCCAACGGCGGACTTGCTCAAGCCTGCCTATCTGGCTTGGAGACGCGGCACCATCGATCCGCTGCATGCGACTTCGAGTGAGGCAGTAGCGCCGGGTCTCGCGAAAACCGCAGAGGCGCGGCTGCGGACATGGCACGAAAGTGACCAAACGACCCACTTCAACGTTGTGGATGCTCAAGGTAATGCAGTGGCTGTTACTTATACATTGAATAACTCGTATGGCAGCGGCATTACGGTACCGAAGCTTGGATTCCTTCTCAATGACGAGATGGATGATTTCGCAGCTAAACCGGGTTCGCCGAACATGTTTGGTTTGGTGGGTGCTGACGCTAATGCAATCCAGCCCGGCAAACGACCGCTGTCCTCCATGACTCCTACAATCATCACGCAGAACGGTACGTTGTTTATGGTCGTCGGCGCGCCTGGGGGTTCACGTATTACGACAGGAGTCGCTGAAGTGATCTTTGACGTGCTCGACTTTAAGATGAACGTTCAAGACGCAGTGGATCTGCCGCGCTTTCACCAGCAGTGGAAGCCAGACTTCCTTTACTTGCAAAACGGCTTCCGTCCTGGTGTGGCTGCTGACTTGACTAGGATGGGCTATGCGATTAAGCCAACGGACGGCGTGGCACGGGTGGAAGCGATTGTGGTGAAGGGTAGGATGCTGGAAGGTGGCACCGAGTCGCGTTTACACGGCAAGGTCGCCGGCTACTAATTACCTTCGAATAACACATGAAGCTTGCATTATCGACCCACCTTTTCGTTGGGCATCGACTAACATCGGTCTGGCTGGAACGGGTCTGGGCCGCCGGGTTCCCGGCAGTGGAGATCTTCTGCGCGCGTCAGCATTTGGATTACCGCGACAAGGCACAAATCAACGAGCTCGGCCATTGGTTCCGCGACTCTCCTTTGAAGATGCAGTCCCTCCATGCGCCTATGTACACCGATGAGGTCTGGGGCCGCTCAGGTCCGCAAGCAGTTATTGACATCACCGAGCCATTAAAAGGGAAGCGGATTGCGATGGTGGACGAAATCAAGCGTGCCCTGGAGATGGCTGATACCGTCCCGTTTCAATATCTGATTCAACACCTCGGTGCATCGGGACAGGAGTATGATCCGCGCCGGGTGGATGCGGCGTTCTCCTCGCTAGACGAGATCAAGGTGTTTGCTGGTCAGCGCGGAGTGGAAGTGCTGCTGGAAAATACCCCGAATGAGCTCTCGTCAGCGGAACGGTTGAACCTGTTTTTGGGCGAGACGCACCTGAATTTGAATTACTGCTTCGACATCGGTCATGCTCACATGTACGGCAGCGTTGCGGGCGAGTTCGGGCGCATGCAACCGCGTATTCGTTCGACGCACCTGCACGATAACAATGCGGTCGAGGACGCCCACCTCTTTCCGGGAAAAGGCACGATTGATTGGGGCCGAGCAATGGAAATGCTTGCGCCGTATCAGGAGCAGTTACCACTCATGCTGGAATTAAGAGAACCGGCAGGCATTGAGCATCCGGTTGAGGAAGCAAAGCGTTCGATGGATTGGTTACTGGAACGGCTATGAGCGAGCTAGTGAGCGTACCTCCTCCTGAGCTCATCAGCATCGGCGAGATTGCTCGTGCGGAGGGTAAGCGGGTTCAGGTAAAGGGCTGGCTATACAACCTGCGTAAATCGGGCAAGATTGTTTTCCCTCTGATTCGAGATGGCAGCGGCCTGCTCCAGTGCGTGGCGGTGAAGAGCAATCTCCCGGAAGAAGTCTTTAATGAACTAAAAGGACTCACGCAAGAAAGCTCAGTTGCTCTTACGGGCACGGTGCGAGCTGAGGCGCGGGCTGCCGGCGGATTCGAGCTGGATGTAGATGACGCGGAGGTTCTGCAGCGGGTCTCCGAAGAACATCCCTATCCGATCACGCCCAAAGATCATGGCGTTGACTTCCTGATGGATCATCGCCATCTATGGCTGCGCAGTCGACGCCAGCATGCGGCCATTCAAGTACGCCACGAGGTGATTAGCGGCATTCGTGACTACCTTGATTCACATGGATTTACCCTCGTTGATACTCCCATCTTCACGCCGGCCGCCTGCGAAGGCACATCGACCCTGTTCGAAGTAGATTACTTTGAGGACGAGAAGGTTTACCTGACGCAGTCGGGGCAGCTCTATAACGAGGCGAATGCTATGGCGTTCGGCAAAGTGTACTGCTTCGGCCCAACGTTTCGTGCTGAGAAGTCAAAGACTCGGCGTCACTTAACTGAGTTCTGGATGGTAGAGCCGGAGATGGCTT
>CALMAV010000252.1:3301-12606 GCA_937859895.1 uncultured Bryobacterales bacterium
CGGCTGCGGGAGGGTGGGCGCGGGGTCGTGATCGTGGCCGAGGAGATGATCGTCTACCTGGTGGGGCGGATACTCGATCGGCGTCGGGAGCAGTTGAAGGTGCTGGAGCGGGACGTCGCCAAACTCGAAGCGATACAAGCACCTTTTCTCCGCATGAGCTACGACGAAGCAGTGAAGGTTCTGCAGGCAAGGGGCAGCGACATTCAGTGGGGCGGCGATCTGGGCAACACGGACGAGACACTGCTCACGCAGGATAGCGAGCGCCCGGTAATGGTGGATCGGTACCCGAGCGAGATCAAAGCCTTTTACTTTCAGCCGGACATCGAGCGCCCGGAGCTTGCCCTAGGTGTAGATATTATTGCGCCTGAAGGTTACGGCGAGATTGTCGGCGGGGGCCAGCGTATCCACGATTTGCAACTGCTCGAAAAGCGGCTAGCTGAGCACAATCTGCCGCGGGAAGCGTTCGAGTGGTATCTGGATCTGCGTCGCTTCGGCACGGTCCCGCATGCCGGCTTTGGCATGGGTGTAGAACGATTTGTTGCGTGGATGTGCGGCTTGGATCATGTACGGGAAACTATTCCCTACCCGAGAATGCTGTATCGTACCCGGCCTTAAGTAGTTACGGGACGGGCGAGGAAGTCGGCGCGAAGTAGCCGAACACATCGACAATAAGGTGAGTAGACCCTGAGGTAAATACGTCAACAGAGCCGTCGGCGGTCGGTGTGATGGCCATATTGGATGTCACCGCTGAATCCACGGCGTTGAGAGTGGAAACATTCGGTTCCGTTCCACCGTGGGGCCACACTGTCAGAAACTTCAGCGAGCTCGAAGGAATCACTGTCGTGTTAAAGACGTAGGATTGAGCGCTGGGGGGAACCCCACAAGCGCTGCTCGTGACATTTATGTTTACTACGCCGTTAATCGGCTGCCCAGTTGGTTGTGTGCGCGAGTCATAAACGCGGCAGGGTGTGAGGTTGTACAGCGAGAGACCTGCGCTCGAAGGCGCAGCAAAGTAGCCGTTAATATCTACGATTAAATCTGCTTGATCGGTGACGTAAACCGAGATATCGCCATTTGCACCAGCCGGCACCACAGCAGCATTTGCAGTTGTCGTACCTATGGGAGCATTCAAGGTAGAGACAACCGGACGAATCTGGCCGGTGGGCCACGTAGTTAAAAAGCCGAGTGGCCCTTTCGGCACAGCTGTGTAATTCAGTGAATATGCTTTTGCCGTCGCTGGCACTCCACAGGCACTGGTCGCTATCGGAAAGGCCCGCTCCCCCTGTGCAGCCAGAGACGGAGCGCCGAGCGGACCGGTTGCTCCCCGAGTGTCGATAAGGCGGCACGGAGACAAAGGATAGAAAGCTAGTGCCGAAGGGGCCGAAGCAGATATGAAGTAGCCGTTGATATCGATAACAAAATCGGTGTCGTCGGTGGCAAACACGCTAACTTCGCCATTGGTGCCGGCGGGTACAATCGCGCCATTTGCTTTGGTGCGGCCATCGTACGAGTTCAGGGTCGAGACGACAGGTCGCGGTTGTCCGGTGGGAAACACAGTGAGATACGAGAGTCTGCCAGACGGAACGACGGTGAAGTTTAATGAGTACGCCTGCGCGCCGATCGGTATCCCACAGGAGCTACCCAAAATGGAAACGTCTTGTGTTGTTTGACCCCTAAGTGGCGCACTGGAAACACGAGTATCGGTAACCCGGCACGGAGTGATGGGAACAAAATTTAACGGCGCAGTTAAAGTTGTCAGCGCTCCTGAAGGCGCGCTTGATTGAGCATGAATCACAGGCGCAAATATTCCCAAAACTGCCAGGAGTGCGATTCCAGATTCTTGTAAAGAGAATCGCGTCAGTAGCCGAATCATATAGCAGTCGTGGGGGCGGCTTACTTTTTGAGCGCAGCTTCCACAGCAGCCGTGACTGATGGATCGTCTGGCGTTACAGCTGATTCAAAGCGGTTGAGGATCTGTCCATCACGACCAACCAGAAACTTCGTAAAGTTCCATTTGATTTCGCCGCCAGTTTGTGGATTGTCCTGTTGACTAGTTAGGAATTGATACAGCGGAGCCTTATCGTCGCCAGCAACGGAGACCTTCGACATCATGGGAAACTGCACGTCGTACTTGGTTTTACAGAAGGTCTTTATCTCTGCGTTCGTACCCGGCTCCTGGCTCTTGAAGTTATTGGCCGGAATGCCAACAATCACAAAGCCCTGATCCTTATACTTCTGATAAAGAGACTCCAGCCCGGTGTACTGGGGCGTGTAGCCGCACTTACTCGCCACGTTGACGAGCATCAGAACTTTTCCTTTGTAGGTAGAAAGCGGAGTGCTGTTTCCATCAATGGAGGTGAGGGTGTAGTCATAGACGGAGGCAGCGCTCAGGGGCACGGTGGCCAGACAAACTGATGTTAGAAGCAATGCAGCGTATTTCAGCATGATGAGTTCACTATAACTGAGGCCGCCTTGTTACAATGGCGAAAGCCAGGTGGGAGGTCGTCCAATGGTAGGACTGCAGAATCTGGATCTGCGTATCGGGGTTCGAGTCCCTGCCTCCCAGCCAAACTGGCTGCTACCTTCCTCTTCATTTAGCGTCTGCTAATTTGGCTGGGTAAACGCGCCAAGCTGAGACCCAATGGAATTTATAAACTTTGGTAGGACCGGGCTAAAGGTTTCACGCCTTTGCCTGGGATGCATGACGTATGGTTCCAGTAAGTGGCGCGAGTGGGTGTTAAATGAAGAGGAAAGCCGTCCTTTCATTCAGCACGCGCTCGAAGCCGGTATTAACTTCTTCGATACCGCAAACATGTATTCGGATGGCGTGAGCGAAGAGGTCGTTGGGCGAGCTCTGCGCGACTTCGGGAAGCGTGACGAAATTGTATTGGCGACGAAGGTCTTCAATCCGATGCGCAAAGATCCGAACGGGCGCGGCCTATCACGTAAGGCAATCATGACCGAGATCGACCACAGCCTGAAGCGGTTGGGGACGGACTATGTCGACCTTTATCAGATTCATCGCTGGGATAAAGAGACGCCCATTGATGAAACGATGGAAGCGCTGCACGATGTGGTTAAGTCAGGGCGGGCGCGTTACCTCGGGGCTTCGTCAATGTTTGCCTGGCAATTCTCGAAGTCGCTATATGTTTCTGAGCTACATGGCTGGACGAAGTTCGTCTCCATGCAGAACCACTACAACTTGATTTATCGCGAAGAGGAGCGCGAGATGATGCCGCTTTGTCAGGATCAGGGAATTGCTGTGATCCCGTGGTCGCCGCTCGCGCGTGGGTTTTTGGCAGGCAATCGGAGCAAAGCGGGCGGCGGCCAGACGACCCGGGCGAACTCGGACGATTACGCCAAGCAGCTCTACTATCAGGAAGACGATTTTGCAGTGGCGGAGCGGCTTGGGCAGGTGGCTGAGAAGCGAGGGTTACCCAATATGCAGATTGCTCTGGCTTGGCTGCTGGGCAAACCCGGAGTGACCGCGCCGATCATTGGTGCAAGCAAGATGCATCACCTTGATGAAGCAATCAGCGCCGTTCAGGTGAAGCTGACCGCGGAAGAGGTGCAGCAGTTAGAAGAGCCTTACAAGCCGCACCGCATTCTCGGGCATTCGTGAGGATTAGCGCCTAGAGAGGCTTGCCGATCTCCCAATGGTGTCCGAAGGGATCGACAATGCGTCCGACGCGCCAGCCGTACGGCTGGTCTTCCACGGGCCAAACGACTGAGGCTCCAGCTACGACGGCTCGGTCGAACACAACGTCCGGGTTTTCCACGATCAAGAGCATTCGTACAGAGCCACCACCGAGGGACTCGGGGCTGAAATTTTGATTCTTGGGAGATTCGTCAGCAAGCCAGAATTCAGCCCCATTGACGGACAATTGAGCAACGACTGATCCACTTTCATCTTCGACGTGAAGTGATTCATTGGCTCCGAAGGCAGCTTTGTAGAACTTGATTGCCGCTGTGCCGTTTCGAACGGACAGCATGGGGGTTATCGCAACTTTGCCATTCGCGTTGTCCGCCATGGCGCCCTAACTAGTGCGAGAAGATTTCCTGCCGCCGCCAGGCGTAAAGAGGAAACCGCTCGGTGAGCTGCGCGACGCCGCGTCGTGTTTCGGCAATGGCGGATGCCGAAGTCGCATCGTTCAAGACATGTGCAATCAGTTCTGCCACCGTTCGCATCTCCGCTTCCCCGAATCCCCGTGTGGTTACGGCCGGGCTGCCTAGACGGATGCCGCTCGGATTCAGCGGAGGATTCCTGTCGAATGGAATGGCGTTCTTATTCGCGGTGATAAACGCCTCATCTAAAGCCTTCTCGGCATCCTTGCCTTTGACTCCCTTTGCAAAGACGTCAATCAGAAGCATGTGTGAATCGGTCCCGCCGCTGACCACGCGAAAGCCCTGCTCCTGCAATTCGGACGCAAGAGCTTTGGCATTGGCCACAACTTGCGTTTGATACGCGCGGAAGTCATCGGTTAACGCTTCTCGAAAACAAACCGCCTTTGCTGCCATTACGTGAACGAGTGGGCCGCCTTGCGCACCAGGGAAGACAGCCTTATCGATCTCCTTGCCGAACCGCTCCCGGGCAAGGATGATTCCGGAGCGTGGACCGCGCAACGTCTTGTGCGTTGTCGACGTGACGATGTCGGCGTGTTCGCACGGGTTCGGATAGACACCGCCCGCAATCAGGCCCGAGTAGTGCGCCATATCAACCAGGAAGACGGCTCCAACACTATCGGCAATGCTGCGGAAGCGGGCAAAATCGATCACACGCGAGTAGGCACTGGCACCGGCAATGATCATCTTGGGGCGATGCTCTTGGGCAAGACGCGCCACTTCGTCATAGTCAATCCGTTCATCCTCAGGGCGGACGCCGTACGCGACAACTTTGTAGAGCTTGCCCGAAAAGTTAAGCGGATGCCCGTGGGTCAGGTGTCCACCATGCGCAAGATTCATCCCGAGAATGGTGTCGCCCGGCTTCAGAACCGCTGCATAGGCCGCCTCGTTAGCTTGGGAACCAGAGTGTGGCTGTACATTGGCGTACTCAGCATTGAAGAGCTGCTTGACGCGATCACGCGCCAGGTTTTCGACAATGTCTGCGTACTCGCAGCCGCCGTAGTAGCGCTTACCGGGATAGCCTTCTGCATACTTGTTGGTGAACACAGAACCAGCAGCTTCCAGCACGGCCTGCGAAGTGAAGTTCTCACTAGCAATCAGCTCCAGGCGAGTATTTTGGCGGTCGGCCTCATGCTCAATCGCTTCAAAGATTTCGGGGTCCGCTTCAGCGAGCGGCCGAGCCATACGCGTTTGTGCGTTCATCGTTCTTCTATTGTCGCTAAATCAAAACCTCGAGAACTGGCCGCCTAGAGCAATAATGGGGACTTACCCATGCGTTGGAGTTCTCTCTTTATCCCTACATTGCGCGAGGTGCCTGCGGAAGCAGAAGTCATCAGCCATCAACTGCTTTTGCGGGCCGGTTACGTGCGGCAACTATCGGCGGGTATCTATAGCTATCTGCTTCTGGCGCAACGATCACTGCTGAAGATTCAGGCAATCGTCCGTGAGGAGATGAACGCAATTGGCGGGCAGGAGATGCTGTTGCCGGCATTGAATCCGGCTGAGGTGTGGCAGGAGTCTGGGCGCTGGGATGTGATGGGCGACAACTTGTTCAAGTTGAAAGATCGTTGGCAGCGTGACTTATGTTTGGCCATGACGCACGAAGAAGTTGTGACGACGATTGCGCGTGGCGAACTTCGCAGCTACAAGCAGTTGCCGCAAATCTGGTATCAGATTCAGACTAAATTTCGGGATGAGCCCCGGCCTAAATCAGGCTTGCTGCGCGTGCGCCAGTTCATCATGAAGGACTCCTACACCTTCGATCTAGATGCGCCCGGGCTGGATGTTGCTTACGACAAACATTACAGCGCGTACTGCCGAATCTTCGAGCGTTGCGGGCTGGAGTATACGGTGGTCGAGGCCGATTCAGGCGCTATGGGCGGCAGTCAATCGCATGAATTCATGGTGCGATCAGATGCAGGAGAAGACCTGATTGTCCGCTGCCCTTCCTGCGGCTATGCGGCCAACCTGGAGAAAGCGACCGCCACGCCCAGCACTCCCACAGTGGCAGATCCGGACGCTGATCTGACGCCAGAACCGTTTCATACGCCCGGCTTTAAGACCATTGCGCAAGTGGCCGAATTGACTCAACTGCCCGAGTCTTCTCAAATGAAGAGCCTGGTGATGGTGGCCGACGGGCAGCCGCTGCTTATTCTGGTGCGAGGCGACCACCAACTCAGCGAGACGAAGTTGGCTGGTCTTACGAAAGCCGTGGAGATTCGGCCCGCTCAGCAAGGAGAAATCGTCGAGTTGTTTGGAGCTAATCCTGGCTCGCTTGGGCCCGTCGGCATCTCCGGATTGCGCATTCTGGCCGATGCAGCACTACAAGGCAGACGGAACATGGTTGCGGGCGCGAATCGGGACGACTACCATTTACGACACGTAACTCCAGGCAAAGATTTTCAAGCCGAGTACGCAGACTTACGGCAGGTCGCAGCAGGAGACCCTTGCACGCGGTGCGGCACGCCGGTTGAGTTGTTTAAAGCAGTTGAACTCGGGCATATCTTTAAGCTGGGATACCGCTATTCCGAGCCAATGGGCTTGCGTGTCCTAGGTGAAGATGGCAAGGAGATAACGCCCATCATGGGTTCGTATGGCATTGGCGTTGAACGAATTCTCACCTGTGGCATCGAGTTGTTTCACGATAAAGACGGCATTACTCTGCCGCTGCCAATCGCACCCTTTTCCGTAGTGATCACGCCCGTGAATAATGCCGATGCTGCTCAGCGCGAAGCCGCCGACCTTCTGTATTCCCAGTGCTTGCAGGCAGGCATCGATGCGATTCTGGACGACCGTGATGAGCGGCCCGGTGTGAAGTTCAAGGATGCTGATCTAGTGGGGATTCCGTATCGGATTGTCGCTGGCAAAAAGCTCAGCGAGGGCAAGGTTGAGTTCCTCGATCGGCGCACGCGGAAGGCTGAAGATATCGCGGTCGATTCCGTTTTTGCGCACTTACAGGCGAGACTAAGTGAGGAGTCGGCCCGGTATCGAAATACGGCTTAGGCCTTTCTCATGGAACAAAGCTGGTGAGAGTTAAAACGACAACTTCCCACTTAGGCTTTGAGGAAATCTGTGAGCCAATTCGACAACCTGTCCAGTGATGAACGAGCAACGGTCAAATCCAAGCTTGAAGCCTTACATGCATTAACGTGGAAGTCTTGGGATTATGCTGTCACGCAGCAACCTGGGGCTGCCAAGACAGGTCCGTTGTTGGAAATCATTGTTGACGGCAGGATTGCCAAACCCATTGAACTTCCGCATACAACTGAGATGCCTGCTGAGGTAATCTGCATGTACTTAGAGAATTTTGCTCGGAAGTACATCAATCCGCAGAAAGGGCAGTAGGTGTCTTCCTGGCAGCAAAGCTATATTGACGCGGGTCTTTCCAATAACTTGGTGCGCACGCCTCCGGGCAAGCCCCAGTTGCTGTTCCCTTAGCCGAAGCTCACGTCTGGATTCCTTGTCGATAACTGCTCAGCATCCAGATAAAGAAGGGGCCGCCCAGTAACGACGTAATAACCCCGACCGGGATCTCGACTGGGGCCAAGATGGTGCGGGAGAAGACGTCGCACAGCGCAACAAAAGCCGCTCCTAGCAGAAAGGAGCAGGGCGTAAGAATGCGATGATCTGCCCCCACCCACATTCTAAGAGCATGCGGAATGATGAGGCCTACGAATGCAATCGGGCCAGTAAGTGCTGTCACAGCACCGGTGAGGATCGATCCGGCAACACACCCAATCAGCAACATGCGACCGGTGGATACTCCACGAGTGGCCGCCCATGTCTCTCCGACTGACAACAGATTCCATTCGCGGCTGTACCACAGGACGGCTAAGCACACCGGCGTTAGGGTCACGCTCAGCCAAAAGAGGGTCGGATAGGAAGGCGCATCCATGCCGCCCATTAACCATCGCGTGATAGAGAACGATCCAAGGACGCCCACAAAGTTTGACAAGAACAAAATGCCAGCGCCGCACATCGTGTTGATGGTCACTCCGGCAAGGAGCAGGCCAATAGAAGATAGCCGTTGCCTGTGCGAAGCAACCACCACGTTGATGATCAGTACAATTCCAGAGCCTGCACAGGCAGCAAAGCTGACGGCGTTTAAACCGACAATCGACTGCCATCCGAAGAAGATTGCGAGCACTGCGCCCAGCGAAGCTCCACCAGATACGCCAAGCGTGTAAGGTGTCGCCAGAGCATTGCGCAGCAGCGCCTGAAAGAGAACGCCCGCCAGCGCGAGTGCTCCTCCAGTCCAAAGGGCCAGCAGCGCGCGAGGTAATCGCAGCTGCATGAGAATTTCATAGTCGGGAGGAATGCCATGAAGCGCTGCTGTAAAGTTAAGCCGATGCGAACCAATAGTTACCGCAGCAATGGTTGCCGTTAACAGGGCAGCAAAACACACGATAAGGGCAAACGCACTCCTTGGCTTAGAACCGCTCAGGGATAATCTCCGGATGAAGTACTCGGAGCAGAAGCTTCGCGGTTTGCATATGAGGGGCGATTGTGTCCCTTGTTGCTTCCGCCCCTGAAGTCTGGTGATTCACTTGCCTCAGAAAGAAAATACCAATCCACCCGTAGCCCAACGTCCGGGAGTCCGAAATCCGTCCTCGTAGAGCCGCTGACCATTGACGTTGTTGATGCGCGTATAGAACCGCACGTTAAGCCGGTCAGTGAGCGGCTGCGTATACCCAGCGGACAGACCAACCTGACGTGGGCCAGAAAACATAAACGTACGCCCGCTGAAAGGATAGAGGTAATTACTTTCGACAACTGCGTCTAAGGCGGCATCGAACCGTTTACCGAACTGTTGCAGAACTACAAGAGTGAAGCTATGTGGGGTAATGCGCGGCGTCTGCAATGTGCCATCGCCATACTGAGAGTACTTATCTCTGGCGTTTGTGTACGTGTATGAACTTCGCACGGTTGTCCGTCGCAACGGCTTTGCTTCCAGCGACAGTTCTACTCCGCGTGCGATGCCTCCACCCGTATTGCGGTATCCATTGGAACGACCGAATGGATCCGTAGTCGGGTCAATGAGTCCGCTGAAATCAAATCCGATTACCTGCTGCAATCGCGTGTAGAAGTATGAAGCGCTGAGTCGCAACCGATCCGACGCGAAGTACTGATCGATGCCGCCATCGATTGCAATTGATCGCTCAGGCTTGAGTCTCGGGTCACCG
>CALMAV010000252.1:12616-13189 GCA_937859895.1 uncultured Bryobacterales bacterium
ACGCGGAAAAATAGCTTCCGTCAAAGTAGGTTCCAAACAGCTCGTAGAGGGAGGGCTTGCGATAGCCGTTGCCTCCGTGCGATCGGATCTTAGTGCCAGTGGAATGAATGAAGTAAGCCACGGATACATCGCCCGTATAAGCATTTGGCGGACTGATGGCAGAAGTGCCTGCATAAACAGGGAAGTTTCCCAGAAACTGAGGTTGGTTCAGCGCAAAGTGCTGCCAGCGACCAGAGAAAAAGAGTTGCAGGCGATCACCGAATAGCCGGACTTGATCCTGCGCATCGAAGGCATGACTTAACTCCGAGACCTGCGTCCGCGAGTTGATCCGTTGTGTAGGGTCGGGGTTTGTGTCTGAGGCGGGTGAATCGAAGTTTTCACGCTCAAACTCATACCCGCCCGAGAGCAGATTGTGTTTTCCTGCCAGGTAATTTGCCTGAACTCGCACCGTGTCGATGCGGCCGTTGAACGCAGTGGAGTTTTGAAAGAGTGGCTGATAGAGTCCTGGGCCTGCCGGACCATTCACTACATTGCGGTCGGAAAGCAGGGCCTGATAGCTGACGCGATAAGAGA
>CALMAV010000252.1:13199-14619 GCA_937859895.1 uncultured Bryobacterales bacterium
GGCGCGCTTACCTGGTGCTGCAAGGCTACTTGCGTTGAAGAGAAGCGGGCAGTTCGGAAGTAGTCGGAGTCGCCAAGAGCAGGAATGAAAGTGGCGTTTCCGAGTGTGTAGGGGAGATTCGCTTCGGCTAGTTTAATCTGGGAGCCGGTCGGAGCAATCGCTTTGACATAGCCGGTCAGAGGTAGGTTCGCTGCCGGCGCAGAGTCGGGGTCTTGATAGAGCTGTCCAAAGACGTCAGTCGCCAACAGCCTTCCGCTAAGAACGAGACCTGGACGAATCGCATAATCAACCAATCCATTGCCGGACGTGTTGCGATAACGCCCGTTACCACCTACGCCATCTGTAACATCCTGGTGCCCTAGGCCGGCCGAGTAGTGGAAGCGGTTTTCAAAGGCAGACCCACCAACACGCGCCAGTCCGCGGAACTCCCCAAGTCCGCCACCATCGGCAGTTAAGCTGCCGTGAAACGGTCCATCACCGTTATCGGTAACAATATTGACCACTCCGCCTATGGCATTTGTGCCATACAACGAAGAGCCAGAGCCTCGCAGCACTTCCACCCGCGCAGTGTCCACCAGCAGCAGGTCGCTGATGAAAGAACTTGCGTCCCCCTGCGTTGCGCCGACGTCTCGGAATCGCATGCCGTCAATCAGAATTGAGGTGTCAAACGTACGCAAGCCACGGGTTTGAATGGTGGTGTAACTCCCCGGTCCGCCACGCTGTGAAATCCGCAGCCCGGGCACCTCGCGCAAGCCATCAGGAATGTTTTCAATCCCACGCTGATCCAGCTCGCTACGATCGACAATCGTAACCGCCTTTGCAGTTTCGTCCAACGACTGCGGAGTGCCCGTAGCCGTTACTTGAACAGAAGTCGACAAAGCCGAAATGCTGAGTTGGAGCGGAAGTGTCTGTGGCCCATTGACGTTCACCACGCGTGGCGCCTTGGGCAGACTGAATCCGGCAGACTCGGCTTCCAGCAGATACACACCTTGCGGCACAGCCAGCGAGTAAGCCCCTTGTCTGTCAGCAGTTGCTGTATACGCCTCAGTCGAGTCGCGATCGTAGAGCCTGACTGTGGCATTCGGAAGCACCGCACCCGATGGATCGGTAATGCGGCCCGTCAATTGGAAAATGCGATCCTCCGCAAACAGCAAGCTAGCGGAAGCGAAAACGAAAATTAAGAATCGATGTGTAAGCGACATCCATGCTCCTCCGGCATAGGCCACTTGAAACTACGATGGGAGTGAACGTGTCTGGCGAGCCAGCAACTCTCCCCCGAGAGCGCAGTCCAAGTCCGCACCGATCTGGCGCGGGCTGATGGCAGGTCTTCGGACTTACAGGCGGTTCCGTTACCGGATTTTCTACTTGCCTCCGCTTCCCAACTCATTCCGAGTCAGTGCGTTAATGGGGCGTTCGTTCC
>CALMAV010000253.1:0-4461 GCA_937859895.1 uncultured Bryobacterales bacterium
AGCGTAAGGATTTCGGTCAACTCGTCGAGCGTACCGAAGCCGCCGGGAAACACCACCAGAGCCTTGGCCAGGTAGGCGAACCAGAACTTCCGCATGAAGAAGTATTGGAACTCGAAGGAGAGTTCAGGCGTGATGTATTCATTGGGGCGCTGTTCAAAGGGCAAGCCGATATTCAATCCGATAGTCTTGCCGCCGGCATCACTGGCTCCACGGTTAGCGGCTTCCATAATGCCCGGACCGCCTCCGGTACAGACGACGAAGCGGTTGTGCGTTGCGCCACATTCGTCGGCGACCGATACGCTCTGCGCCCACTGGGTAACAAGGCGGGCCAGCTTCCGAGCTTCTGCATAGTAGCGGCTCAGCAGGCCGGTTTCCTGGATACGAGCCGAGCCGAAGAACACGACCGTGTCTTGAATTTTCTCTTCGGAGAAGTGAGAGAGCGGCCAGAGGTACTCAGAGAGGATACGCAGCGGCCGGGAGTCGGGACTGCGTAGAAACGCCTCTTCTCGGTAGGCAAGCGGATGCCGGAATGCGTTGGCTTTGCTGCCCGGCTGGGAGCTTTGATCTTCGGGTTCCACCAGTTATGAGTTTCGCATTGGAGGCTTAGATTGGGATAGTCGAGAGCGCGAGCTTGGCCTAACAACACGGCAAGCGTTTCGGTAATGAGCTGATTAACTATGAAGCACGAGGTACCGCAAGTTCTTGGACCTGCTCTTCTCGTCGGTTGTCCCAACAACTCCCTCAGAGCGGAGCACCTGGAGCCATTTTCGAGTGAGAATCTGGCTGATGCCTAAAGCTCCGCTTAATTCAGCCCTTGACATTTGGCCGTGCTCCCGGAGTAAGTTTAGAATATCGTCTCGGCGGTCTCGAGGACGACGCCGTTTCAAGCTGTTCTGGAAAGTGACACGAAATCCAGAAATACGGTCATCAAACTGGGGATCTGGAAGTCCAACACCTCTCAATGCCGCTACCATGGCTCCCACTCCTGACCCTCGGTTTTCACAAACCGCCTGTCGCTCACCTCTTAGCGTAACGTCCTCTAAAATTCTTAGAAGAGTGCTGTTCCTGCTTGCGCTGATCCCTTCCCGTCCGAGTGCATCAACCGTAACAGGCCCATATAGACCTCCGGGGTTGTGAATTACCAGCCGGTCAGGAAAGAGTTGTACCTGAACTGGAGTTCCACGGGCACCCATACTCAAGTCACGATGTACAAGTGAGTTAATTATCGCCTCACGAACAGCTTCGCTCGGGTACTCATCTACTTCGGTCCGATATAAACCATTCACGACCGAGCGACGCCTCATATTACGCCGAAGAAAATCAATAGCCGGAGGGAGAATATCTGGAATCGCACCTTCAACTCGCTCATTATCTAAGAATCTTTGGCGATTTGGGCCGGGTTGGCCAACCTCGGTTTGGGGGTAAGCGATGAAGGTGAGACTCAAGGCTGGGAAGAACTGTTGCGGATACCTCCCCATCGCAAGCAGTCCGCCAAGTGAGCATACCGATGAGCCGTCGCAATCAACTAGTACTTTGAGGGTCCGAAGAATTGCCTCATCAGAGAGACGGCCAAACCTCTTACCAGGGCGTTTTCGAAGCCTACTAACGAATGCCTTTAGCAAGGTAGGCTGAAGATCCGAAACGGCGGTGCCTGCAACTGGCTCTTCGTCCTCACGAGGCTGTCCACGCCCAGAGAGCATCATTTGGACCTCATAGGAGGTTAACCTCCGATCACCGTCGGCAATGCGGATATATGCCCCATTTGTCAACCCAGAGCTAGGGTAAAAGCAAGGCTTTTGCTGCGCGGGGATCTCTGGAATTCCAGCCGTCAGCACATGCTTTCCGTCTAGATTGTGGACCTGAATGTGGGCTCGGACTGGCGGGTCCATCTCGCTACACAAACTTCCAAGATCGGCTTGTAGCTTGCTTGCGTTTCTCACACCAACAACGGCGAATCCTGCCTCTTCAGATAGGCCTAGAATTATAACGCCCCCGCCTCCGGTGTTAGAGAAGGCGGAGACTGTTTCCCAAAGACGCTTAGGGAGATCAGTCTTTGCTGATTTCACTTCTACATGTGTTAAGTCGGAGTTTACGCGCCGGACAGTTGCGATCAGATCCTGCAACTCATCACTAGTCATGCTTAACTTCCAATCATGATAATTATCATGATTATTATCATCATCAGTATCATGATAGCTCCCCCTGGCTCGCTAAGAGCGGTTAGCCTCAGTGGATCCGGACTTGATGTAAGCCTGTGACCGGCAATGCTGGGCAGGTGGTTGACGTCTAAAGTGCTATCCCTGTGATAGAAACAGTCCGTGCTCTGCTCCAATAAAGAATAACGCTTAAAGATATTTTGAAGTCTATGGTCTGCTCGAGGATGCGACACGTCCTTTGGACACTGTCCTTACGGAACTCGTGCCAGCAGCCGATCGTGTCCGACCAGGTCTTGCAACTTCTGTAACTCAGCCGCTAGCTGGACCTGTGCTTCAGGTTCGATCTTTGCACTTGAGGCTGGAACAGCCCCGAAATATTTCAGCAGTTCCTCACGCACGTCAGGCGTCACCGTTCCGTATTGCTTGCCGGCTAACTGATCGAGCCAATACGCATACGTCTTATCCTGGAGCGCGTAGACTCCAGCCTTCACCACTTCTCCGAGATCATAGTTGGGGTTCCCTATGTTTAGGGTGTTTGCTTGCGCTCGGTCCAGTTGGGCGGTGTACTCGGTTACTGATCTGTTGAAACTCTGCATGAAAAGCGTTTCCACTTTCGGGGTGGGCATCTTGAATCGCAGAGCCCGCAAAGGGCCGATCGGAGGGATCAGCTTTACCGCATGTGCAGCAATTCGGTCGCGCATCGTGGGACGGTCGTACTGTTTTCCCCACTCTCGTTCGTAGCTTGAACGGCTGATGATGTAGACGAATTTAGAGCGTGTGATGCCTGGCTGCGCATGTCTGATGTCGTGTTCCCGCTCGGCCCACGCGATGCGGGTTGCCGCAGGAATCGTTTTGCTGACGGCACTTCGGTAGGAGCTAATACTTTGGTCGACATCCGGAAACAGGTCTGCCAGTACCAGTCCGTAGGTCTTCTCAAACGCTCTGTTTAGGAGTGACCCGGATACAGCAAAGCCGATGAAGTTGTGATACGCCTCCGGTGCGAAGTTGCCCTTGGCGACTTGGAGAACATCGAAGCCGAACTCAGTTTTAAGATGCGCAGCCGGGTCTTGCTCATAGGTAACTACCGGCCCAAACTTGCGCCCAAGCCGCGGATAGAGAATCGCTTCGCCCGGATTGGTCGCGTAACGGTGTACATCGCTGTCCGATGCGAAATGAGACAGCGCACCTAGAGCAAAAGCGTACTCATTCAGGTCATGCGCTTCGTCCAGCAGTGCCATCACGAAGTCGCCAGTCCGTACGTAGTGAGTCAGGTCACTGAAATGCTTGTTGCCGTGAGGATAGTAACCGAGGTCCTGAATAATAGCGCCGCCGTAAGCGTATCCATGGGCGGTCTTAAGGTTATCCGGGGAAGCTTGAGGGAATCGTGTTCGCAAAAGAGGTTCGAGCTTTACCGACCACACTACATCGACGATGGCCTCATGAGAGAGTACCGAGCACGCGAAGCAGGATCCTGCAACGCCCAGTGTCAGCAGGGCATTGACAAGGAATTTCCAAGAGCCCCTCGCTTTTCGACACACAACAAATAGGTGAATAGGTCGATTGGATCTTCTCGCCGCGCATTGGGCAAGGAGATTCTTAGAGTGTTCGAAGGGAGCAACCAGCCCGTTTTCGGTCTGGATCCGTCAATTGATAATGAATTGATGGCGAAGAATTTCAAGGATCTGACCGAGCGGGAGATCCTGGCGCTGGCAATCGCGCTGGAGGAGGAAGATGGCCGCGTTTATGGCGAGTTCGCCCAACGGCTGGCGCAGAGCTACCCCGGTACGGCCAAACTGCTAACTGAAATGCAGGCGGAGGAGTCGGAACATCGGGCTAGTCTGTTCAATCTTTACCGGTCTCGATTTGGTGATCATCTTGATTACATTCGTCGTCAGGACGTGCAGGGATTCGTCCCGCGTCCAGCGGTTTGGCTTGCAAGCTCAGTTGGTCCAGCAGCCGTTCGCCGAGCGATGGAGTCGATGGAAGACGAGACGCGCCGCTTTTATTTGGAAGCGATGAAGCAAATGAAAGATGCCTCAACGCGTCAGCTGCTGGGCGACTTGGCTGACGCTGAGTTGAAGCACACTGCTCACAGCAAAACAATTGAGGAGCAGCATGTCTCCCAGACTGTGCAGCAGGCCGAACTGGACATGCAACGCCGTAACTTTGTTCTCCAGTACGTGCAACCTGGGCTTACTGGCTTGATGGATGGATCGGTCTCCACATTGGCGCCTTTGTTTGCGGCCGCGTTTGCTACACACCTGAGCACTGACGCTTTCCGCGTGGGCTTGGCTGCCTCCATTGG
>CALMAV010000253.1:4471-6447 GCA_937859895.1 uncultured Bryobacterales bacterium
CGGCATCTCCATGGCGTTTGCTGAAGCACTCTCCGATGATGGTTCGCTTACTGGTCGCGGCAGCCCGGTCATGCGCGGATCGGTCACCGGCGCTATGACCACAGTCGGCGGCATCGGCCATACTCTTCCTTATTTGATCTCTGATTTCCACATAGCCACAGCAGTAGCGGCGGTAGTGGTCATCATTGAACTGGCCGTTATCAGCTGGATTCGAAAAAAATATATGGATACATCTCTGGTTCGTGCTGCAATGCAGGTTGCGCTCGGCGGCGCGCTAGTATTTGCTGCCGGCATTCTGATCGGCAGTTCCTAGGTGCGGTGCCTGCTTTTGGCAGCCATCTGAAAATAGAGCTTATGTCACCTGAGATGAGAGACGCAGACGTGCAAGCTGTATTTGACGACATCAAAGCAACACGCAAAGTCGACACCGTGAATAATTTCTGGCTGGCGCTTGCTGTTCATCCGCCAACGCTCAGGCGTACCTGGGAGAGTATAAAAGAGGTAATGGCGGCCGGCGCTCTTGACCCGCTTACCAAAGAACTGATCTATCTTGCAGTAAGCGCCACTAACCAGTGCGGCTATTGCATGGCATCGCATTCGGCATCGGCCCGTGCCAAAGGCATGACAGATGGGATGCTGGGTGAACTGATGGGCCGTCGTCGGATTGGCGAACCAAACCAACGCTCTGGCTTCCGGATATCAGGTTGCGATTGATGAGGCATTCACCGTACCGCGATCCTAATCCTAACTGGCTCCGTGGTGGTGTAGGCCGCTCGAAGCTGTGGGTCGAATCGCATGAGCACTGAACGAACCATGCCAGGCGGACGGGCTTCCCGTGCGGAGCTGCCTAAGGGCGGAGACGGGCGTGCGCTGTGCCGCTGGTGCAACCTGCAGGTTCCTCTCGGACGGTTTACGTTTTGCTCGGAGTGGTGTGTGGAGGAGTGGCGCATACGCACTGATCCCGGCCATCTGCGCCAGCGTGTTCTGGAGCGCGACGGTGGCGTCTGTGCGCAGTGCGGGCTTGATTGTTTGTCGGCGATGACTCATCTGAAGAGACTTCGCGGTTTGCCTAAGGCAAAAGCACTTTCCTATTGGAAGCTGGGTGGACGTAAGTCGCTCTGGGATGCCGATCATATCGTGCCCGTGGCCGAGGGCGGAGGCGAATGTGATCTGGCAAATTTGCGGACGCTCTGCCTTTGTTGCCATAAGCAAAAGACTGCTGAACTGCAGGCACGACTTATGAGCAGAAAGGCGGACTAAGCGGTGCGTGATTGACTGCGCTCAATTGTCAGCGGCAGGTGAAATACATCTCGAAAGATCTTGGCTGATTCGTTGGCCGCCCATGTCTCCAGGTCAATGTCAGCGTTGGATTCCAGCAGCAGATTGATCTGGCCGTTGCGCAGCACGGTTCGCACGTTCGTGACGCGCCCCTGCTTGTTTCGATCAAGGCTGTCGGCCATTCGCAGCAGTGGCGTCAAGCCAATGACGAACTGCTTTGCCTCAGCGTCCAAGTCATCGAATGGGGGATGTTTAGGTGCGGGCAGCGACTTGCGATGAAAGCGGCAAAGAGCAGAAATGATCTTACGTTCCTTGTCGGTAAAGCCTGGTAAATCTGAATTGGCCACCAGATAGGCCGAATGCTTGTGGTGACCCGTTGAGCTGACGTAGTGCCCGATGTCATGCAGCAGGCTTGCAGCTTCCAGTAGCTTACCGGCAGCGGGTGGCAGGTTGTGAATGGTTTGGAAGATTTCGAACAGGCGGCCAGCAAGGAAGCAGACGTGCGCTGAATGTTTTGGATCGACCAGATAGCGTTTGGCGACCGTTTCCACAGCTGCGCGCTGGTCTTTGTTGAGACGCGACAGTTCACTGCCAACGCCTTGGGACGCTAGGTCAGCGATGATCCCATCGCGAACACCGGCGGCCGAATAAAACAATGACGGATGTTCGAAGGCTTCCAAAGTTTGCAAGAAGACCGC
>CALMAV010000254.1:0-2083 GCA_937859895.1 uncultured Bryobacterales bacterium
GTGCACGACATTGTGTATCGCGCGCTGGCCAAAGAAATCTACGGCTCCAGCGAAGAGCCAGGCGCACATGAAAAGCTGATGGGGCTGGAACACATAGACAAAGTAATCGAGATTGACCAGTCGCCCATCGGTCGGACGCCGCGCTCCAATCCAGCAACGTACACCGGAGTGTTCTCGGCCATCCGCGACATCTACGCCATGCTACCGGAGTCACGCGAGCGTGGATACAAGGCCGGGCGCTTCAGCTTTAATGTGAAAGGCGGCCGATGCGAAGCCTGCCAGGGCGATGGTCTCAAACGCATTGAGATGAACTTTCTGCCTGACGTTTATGTAACGTGCGATGTGTGCCGCGGGCGGCGCTACAACCAGGAAACGCTGCAAGTCAAATACAAAGGCAAGAGCATTGCCGACCTGCTGGAATCGAGCGTTACAGATGCGCTGGACATGCTGACCAACATTCCGCAGATCCATGCCAAGCTGAAAACGTTGAGCGAAGTGGGGTTAGGTTACATCCATTTAGGGCAATCATCAACAACGTTGTCCGGCGGCGAAGCACAGCGCATCAAACTCGCTAAAGAGTTGAGCAAGCGGCAAACTGGAAAGACTTTCTACTTACTGGATGAGCCCACCACCGGGCTGCACTTTGATGATGTGCGATGCTTGCTGGACGTAATTCAGCGGCTAGTAGACCGGGGCAACACGGTTCTGGTGATAGAGCACAATCTGGATGTGATGAAGAGTGCCGACTACCTGATCGATATGGGGCCGGAAGGCGGCGAAGGCGGCGGCCAGATTGTCGCCACTGGCACCCCGGAAGAAGTGTTACAGAACAAACAAAGCCACACGGCTGCGGCTCTTCGCAAGGTGATGAAGGTCGGTCATGCTGCCTGAGGAGACCGAGGAATTTCGGCCTGTCTGGAACTACACAGATCTTTTGCTGGTTATTGGTTGGATTGCCGCACCGATACTAATTCTCTTGCTGTTCAAGTCTCCGGCGGGCGCCAAAGTTGAGGTACAGCAGGTCACGCAGGCGTTGGCTCTGCTGGCCATCATCGCCCAAATCATTTTCTACGGTTGGGTCTACCTTGCCCTATACCTAGTGATTCAGATCCGGCATAAGATTCCCGTTCTTCGAGCATTGCAGTGGCGGCGAAGTCGCTTCAACTTGTTGCTTGCCTTTGGCGGTGGGCTTCTGCTCGCGGTGATTATAGCCTGTATAGCGACGCTGCTGCACACCCCTGAAGTTAAATCACCGCTGGCAGGCTTGACCGATTCGCCTTTGACATTGGCCTTGGTAAGCCTGCTTGCTATCACGCTGGCACCGTTTTTCGAAGAGCTAATCTTTCGTGGCTTCCTGCAGCCGCTTCTCTCGCGAACCTTCGGCGCAGCCGTTGGAATTCTGCTCACCGCTATATTGTTTGGCGGACTCCACGCGCCCGAGTATTCGTACGCCTGGCAGTACGCAGTGGCTATCTCCCTTGTTGGCGCAGTGCTCGGGTGGGTTCGTCACTCCTCCGGTTCACTCATTCCCAGCACCGTCGTTCACGGCGCATTCAACACTTTTGCTGTTATCGGCTTAGCAGCCAAATACTTACCGAAAAAATGAGCTCTCAACCTGCTGTCCTCACCCAAGCCACTATCGAAACTATCGAGTGGACTCCTTCAGGCGTCGTCATGATTGACCAGACCCGCCTGCCTCAGGACGTTGCTTTTGTCACCTGCCGCAATTACGTCGAAGTAGCGGATGCGATTCGCAGTATGGTGATCCGAGGCGCTCCGGCCATTGGCGTTGCTGCTGCCATGGGCGTGGCTATCGGGGCTTTGCACTCGGACAATCTCGAAGCCGATATGCCGGTCATCTGCGAGACGCTGGCCAAGACACGGCCTACCGCTGTCAACTTATTTTGGGCTATTCAGCGCATGCGGAAGGTCTACGAATCCATCCGCGCCCTGCCCTTACCCGAGATTCGCTCCCGCATGGTGGCAGAAGCACAGGCGATTCGATCAGAAGACATAGCTATCAATCACAAGATCGGAAGCTATGGTTCGCCACTGGTGCCCGACGGCAAAACCGTGCTGACGC
>CALMAV010000254.1:2093-6197 GCA_937859895.1 uncultured Bryobacterales bacterium
GCAGGTGCGCTGGCAACAGCAGGCTTCGGAACAGCTCTCGGCGTGATCCGGGCAGCTGTGCAGGATGGCAAAACAATCGATGTCTTCGCCGATGAGACGCGACCCTTCCTGCAAGGCGCCAGGCTCACTGCTTGGGAACTGCAACGTGACGGCATTGAGACAACGCTTATCACCGATAACATGGCCGGGCACTTTCTGAAGAGCGGCCGTATCGGGTGCGTCGTGGTTGGCGCTGATCGGATTGCGGCAAATGGCGACGTTGCAAATAAGGTAGGCACGTACGGCTTGGCCGTGCTTGCGAAAGAAAACAGTGTGCCGTTCTACGTAGCGGCCCCAATCTCCACGCTTGATCTAACGCTCACTTCCGGTGATGACATTCCCATTGAGGAACGAGCCGGCATCGAAGTAACGCAGATCAAGGGAATGCAGATTGCGCCCTTAGGCATCGGTGTTGCAAACCCTGCCTTCGATGTCACCCCGAACCGCTATGTAACGGCCATCATCACGGAACGTGGCGTTGCCCGAGCCCCGTTTACCCAAAGCTTGGCAGAGCTAAATAATAAGGAATGACGGCGCGCTTACTCGAACGGCGCGTCATCCTCGCCCGTATCCGTAGCCAGGTTCTCGAATTTGGTAAATCGGTTTAGATAAGCCAGCTTCACGCGCCCAGTCGGACCATTGCGCTGCTTGGCCAGTATTAATTCGGCTATCCCCTTCAAGCTCTCTTTATCAGGCCGGTAGACCTCTTCGCGAAAGATGAAGGCCACCATGTCAGCGTCCTGCTCAATGCTTCCCGATTCACGCAGGTCGCTCAGCATAGGCCGATGATCTCCGGGTCGTGTCTCCGGTGCACGACTCAGCTGCGACAGCACCAGAAACGGAACACGCAACTCTTTCGACATCAGCTTGAATCCACGCGACAGCGAGCTGATCTCCTGCACGCGATTCTCAAACCGTCCTCGGCCCTGCATCAGCTGCAAGTAATCAATCACTACCAGCCCCAGGTCATGCTCGGCCTGCAACCGCCGCAGCTTCGCATGCACGTCCATTAGATTCGTACCGGCTGAATCGTCGATAAAGATAGGCGACTCCACCATCTGGTACATCGCTTCCTGCAATGCGCGTCGTTCATCTGGATTCAAGTATCCTGCCCGGAACCGCTGCTGATCCACCCGTGCCGCCGCGCACAACATACGTGTCAGCAGCGACTCTTTTGACATCTCAAGCGAGAAGACGGCCACTGCTTTGGAATTTGCCGGGTTACCCGCTACATGCTGAGCAATGTTCAATGCCAGCGCAGTCTTGCCCATAGCCGGCCGGGCAGCTAGAATGAACAACTCGCCTTCGCGCAAGCCACCAGTCATCTCATCAAACTTCAAGTAGCCAGTGCTGATGCCCTTGATTCGTTTACTGGTATCGAGAAATGCGTTGATGCCGCCATCGTATTCAGTTATGATCTGCGCTGGACTCGAAAGCGAGTTTTTCGACTGCACATCGCCCAGCTTCATGAACGCATCCTCGACATTGCCGAGAATCTGAAGCGCTTCGTCCTCGCAGTTCATACAGCGCGAGATCGTGTCGTGCGACACCATGATGATGCGCCGCAGTAAAGCCTTCTCCTTGACAATGCCGACATAGCTATCCAGGTTATAGATCCGCGGCAGACCGTCATCCAGCGACACCAGATAACTAAGGCCATCCACCGATTGCAGCTGGCCCTGTTTCATCAGCTCATTTGCAAGTGTCACGCGGTCAATCTTTTCACCGCGCTCATGCAGATCACTCATGCGCAGAAAAATGCGCTTGTGTTTCTCAAGGCTGAAATCTTCTGCGCTCAGCGTGCCCGCCACTTGCAGAAATGCGTTCTCGCTGCTCATGATCGAGCCGAGTACAAATCGTTCCGCGTCCAGGTTGTCGGGGAGAGATTGTTCGAGAAGAGGATCGCGTACTGCTGCCATAAAAGAGACTCGCCTAAGGTAGCGCCAATGGGACGGCCTGCACAAGAGCAATCGGGAGGAGAAATCTTCTGTCCACAGGCAAGTGGCGCGTCTGCCTGCAACTGAGTGCAGAGAAGAACATCATTTCCACAAACTTTCCTCCAATCATTCTAGCTCTGTTTTGTTTGTTCTTAGTCAGGCTTTGTCACTCAATGCGGATACCTCTGCGGCCCTTGTTATACTTCGGTTTGATGAGCAGACAAGGCCATCCCCGGCACCACTACTCGACGGTGCTTTGAAGCGCGGGGCTGCATCTGTTCGTTGTCTGATATTTGCTGCCCGCCCACAGTGGCGGGCTTTTTCATTCTCAGTGCAAACACGTTGACTAAGGCTATGACCGAAGTTCTGGATTTCGATAAACAAGACGGCCTGATTACGGCGGTGGTACAGGATCATCAAACACATCGCGTGCTGATGGTCGGCTACATGAATCGTGAAGCGCTCGCTAGGACGAACGCGACCGGGCACGTCACCTTCTTCAGTCGTTCCCGCCAGAAGCTTTGGACGAAAGGCGAGAGCTCCGGCCACTTCCTACTATTGAAATCCATCGCGACTGACTGCGACGGTGATGCCTTGCTTGTGCAAGCTGAGCCGGTCGGCCCAGGCGTCAGCCACAACGGTTTCCAAAGCTGCTTCTACCGGACACTGAATAATGGCGAGTGGCAGCAAAGCGAGCAGCCCGTCTATGACTCCGACGCTGTTTACGGGGTCCAGCGTTGAAGCTGAAATTAGGCATTCCGAAAGGTAGTTTGGAGAACGCCACGGTCGATCTCTTTCGCCGAGCCGGTTTCACTATCACCACCAGCAGCCGCAGCTACTTCCCCGCCATTGATGATCCAGAGATCGAATGCATGTTGATTCGTGCACAGGAGATGGCGCGTTATGTGGAAGATGGCGTTCTCGATGCCGGTCTTACAGGGCGCGACTGGGTCGAGGAGAACGAAGCCAAGGTCCAGACGGTGGTTGACTTGATCTATGCCAAGCAGAGCTTTGGTAAGGTACGTTGGGTTCTGGCTGCTCCGGAGTCTTCGCCTTACCAGAAAGTAGAAGACCTTAGAGGCAAGATCATTGCAACTGAGTTAGTAGCCACCACCAAGCGTTATCTGGCCAGCCGCGGCGTCTCCGCACGTGTCGAATTCAGCTGGGGCGCTACGGAGGTGAAGCCGCCGGAGTTGGCCGATGCGATCGTGGAGGTGACTGAGACCGGCTCTTCGCTCCGTGCCAACAAGCTGCGCATCTTAGAAACCGTACTTGAATCGAACACCCAGTTGATTGCCAACCACGATAGCTGGGCCGACCTTTGGAAACGGCGCAAGCTGGAAGATATCAAGCTGCTTCTAGAAGGTGCGATGAACGCTCTAGGCAAAGTCGGCTTGATGATGAACGTGCAGAAGTCAGATCTCCCGGCTGTTCTTGCCACGTTGCCGGCGTTGAAGAACCCAACGATTTCACAGCTGAGTGACGAGGCTTGGGTTGCGGTCAACACCATCCTGGATGAGCTGACTGTTCGGAACATGATTCCTCGGCTACGTGAAGCTGGCGCTCAGGGGATTGTTGAATATCCTCTCAACAAGATTGTCATGTAAGGCGCATGATCACCATCACCAGCCTTCAAAGCATCAACGATTTCGACGCTGCGCGCGCACTTCCAACAGACGACTACGACAAGGCTGTTGCGCCTGTTCTCGCCGCTGTTCGTGATGGGGGTGATGGGGCGCTTCTCCGCTACGCCAGGCAATTTGACGGGCTGGGTGATCGGCCGTTGCTCGTTTCGGAAGCCGAGCTTGCCGATGCTGGTGCGACGCTCTCTCCTGAGGTGCGGGAAGCTGTGCAAGTGGCCATTCGCAACATCCGGCAATTTGCCGAGCGACAACTTCCGCGAGATTGTTGGGAAGAGTTTGGGCCAGGCCGCCAACTGGGTTGGATTGTACGCCCCCTGAATGCGGTCGGCTGTTACGTTCCATCAGGACGCTATCCGCTACCTTCAACGTTGCTCATGACCGCGGTGCTCGCGCAAACCGCCGGAGTACCTCGTATCTGCGTCACCTCGCCCAAGCCGTCCAAGGAAATCCTTGGCTGTGCGCACCTGCTTGGTATCCGCGAAGTC
>CALMAV010000254.1:6207-7038 GCA_937859895.1 uncultured Bryobacterales bacterium
GTCTATCGGGTGGGCGGTGCGCAGGCCATTGCCGCCATGGCGTTCGGAACAGCAACGGTTGCCCGCGTCGATCGCATCGTTGGCCCCGGCAATGCTTACGTCGCGACTGCCAAAAAGCTGCTTGCCGGATTGGTGGGAATCGATTTCTTGGCAGGCCCTACTGAGATCATGATCCTGGCAGCCGACGGAGATGCGCGCAGTATCGCAGCAGACATGCTTGCACAAGCCGAGCACGATGTAACAGCCAGTGCCGTTCTCGTAACGACATCACAGAGTCTGGCGGACGCTGTTTCGAGGGAACTGGAAGCGCAGCTCCATCAGCTCTCAACAGCGGACGTCGCGCGAGAGTCAATCGATCATCACAGCCGGATCTACCTTGTGCCAGACATGCACGTTGCCGTAGCTATCTGCAATGCATGGGCTCCTGAGCATCTTAGCTTGCACGATGCGTCACTCTTGCCTCTGATTCAAAACGCCGGCACTGTGTTCCTTGGGCCCCACTCGCCCGAATCAGCAGGCGACTATGCAGCCGGTCCCAGCCATGTTTTGCCCACCGGCGGGGCCGCTCGCCTGCGTGGTGGATTGTCAGCCGCTGACTTTGTGAAAGTAATCGCCGTCCAGCAATTGTCTCCTTCAGCACTGGATGAACTCGCGCCTGCCATCACGACTCTGGCTCGAGCTGAAGGCTTGGAAGCGCACGCTCGCGCAGTGGAGGTTCGTTCTGTCCGTTGATCTGCCCACCGAGGCCCCTACCGACTCTCGGGCAAAAGCTTTGCAGCCCCGTGAAGCTGTCTTGCGCATGGCCGCTTATCACCCGCCTTCCGGTGGTCG
>CALMAV010000255.1 GCA_937859895.1 uncultured Bryobacterales bacterium
GTGCTGATCTACGCGCGTTTTTGATGTCGCTCGATGACCTAGCGCAAATTGCCAAGCGACTGGAGCGCCGTGTTCGTGATCCCCGGGTCGTAGACGTTTTATCTGACAACTCTCTGCCCGTCGATGCTAAGACAGATTTGCAGAATGAGGACAGTGTCAAGCTTCTGGCCGAGCGTCTACGTGCGGTGAAGCTCGAAGTGGTAATGGAACGCGAGGAGGAGCATTCGGCTTGGATGGTTGGCTATAAAGATCCGACTAATGCGACTCGTTACATCAACACCGAGTTCCTGAGCATGCCGGAGTTTCGTAAGCTTCGATCGCTGGTTAAGCAAGTGGCGAAGTACAACATTCCGCCGTTCACGCTTGTGAAGGATTCGCGTCGCGATGTGATTCCTAACTGGCGTGACCTACTTAATACCGTTAAGTCAGACGGCACGCGCGAGGTGAACGTGCAGCGTTACAAGGGGCTTGGCGAGATGAATGCCGAGCAACTCTGGTCTACCACGATGAATGCCGATACACGGACAATGCTGCAGGTGGATCTAAAAGACTTTGCGGAGTCGGAGCCAATTTTCTCAACCCTTATGGGAGAGGACGTGGAGAGCCGGCGCAAGTTTATAGAAGACAATGCGCTAGATGTTCGCAACCTGGACGTATAAGCTGCTGCCGCAGACAATGTCAAACTGCCTGCTGTTATAGAGCGATGTCGACAGGGATCACCGTCCGGGTAAGCCGGAAAGCAGCAGATCGCGTGGCATCCGGTCACCCCTGGATCTTTGCCAGCGATGTTCTCGACCGTGGAGAAGCTACACCCGGCTCCGCGGTGCAAGTCCTGGATCATCGCAGCAAGATATTGGGGACGGCTCATTACAGTTCGACATCGCAGATCACGTTGCGACTGTTGAGCCGCTACGCCGAAGCAGTGGATGCAGCCTTTCTCAAGAGCCGTATAACGGCGGCCGCAGAGCTGAGGCGCAAGGTTGTTTCCGATACTGACTCCTATCGCCTCGTGCATGCTGAAGGCGACCTGCTGCCCGGTCTGATCATTGATCGGTATGGTGATTGGTTCTCCATCCAGCTGCTCGATCAAGGAATGGACGGCCTTGCCAATGACATTGCTGAAGTTCTAACGGAGCTTTATCAGCCGAAGGGAATCGTTGCGCGCAACGATGCGCCGATGCGTGCCAAAGAAGATCTGCCGCTCGACATCAAGATACTGCGAGGCGAGGTTCCACCAACTGTGCCGATCCAGATGAATGGGCTGCAGCTGCAAGCTGACTTAGTAGGCGGTCAGAAAACCGGCGTCTATCTCGACCAACGCGAGAACTATCTCGCCGCGCAGCGCTGGGGTCGGGGTCGTGCGCTGGACTGTTTCACGGGGTCAGGCGGTTTTGCTTTGCATCTGGCTTCCGCCTGCGAATCCGTAGAGGCCGTGGATGGCTCAGCAGCGGCTATCGCTGGCGCCAAAGCTAATGCATCTCTTAACGGACTTGCAAATATTGAGTTCCGCGAAAGCAATGTGATGGAGTATCTTCCAAATCTGGTCGCAAGCCGTCGCACCTACGATCTGGTGGTTGTGGATCCGCCTGCCTTCACTAAATCGCGTGCGGCAGTGGAGGGAGCGTCCCGCGGCTACAAGGAGCTCAACCTGCGCGCACTGCGGTTGCTCAGCAAAGGAGGCGTGTTGGTAACTTGCTCCTGTTCACACCATATGAGCGAAGCGCATTTGCTGGAGATCGTTGCCGCAGCAGCGCTCGATTCCGGTAAGCAACTGCGTGTGCTGGAGCGCCGGACTCAGGCGCAGGATCATCCTATTCTTCTCACTGTGCCGGAGACTCACTATCTCAAGTGCCTTCTCTTGCAAGTGCTTTAGAGAATCACGCGAGCATCACCTTCGCGCCGCGTTACGTGCTGACGATCCAGATATTCGAGCAATGGAACGGCATACTTGCGAGACACTTGAGTCCACTCCTTAAACTCCGGGATGGAAAACTTGCGACCTTTGTGAGGAGCAAGTGACTTTCGAATATGATTTAGAACGTCGGCATGAAAAATGACGCTGTCTGAGATGCGCACAAGCCGCTGTGACTTGATCAGCGTTTCAAGTAATGCCCGGCCTTTGGTCGCGTCCGTACCGGCCTGTTGTAGAACTTCGGCTGAAGCAGGCGGCTGAAAGCCCGCCTTGCGAAACGCGTACTCAATCTGCGAGAGCAGCTTGCTCTGTTCTAGGTTGACTTGCGGCTTGTGGCTGACTAGCGAAACTAAATCACCGGCGACGCGGATCTCTCCAAAACCGGAAAATACGGCAGAGGCCACAGCAGGCTCAAGAGTAAGGCGCGCTTGCGCGATCGGTGCGCCGGGCGACTGCGGATACTGACTGTGATACGTCTTCAGCCAGGCAAGCAATCGGGTCCGCGCTGCTTGGATCCATGCGGTTGTAACTACTCGATTTGCCGCTTCGATCAATATCAGACGGCTATTGGCTTTGATAATTTCAGCTATGCGGACTGATGGCAGACCCGTGCGGCGTACCAGATCAGGAAGTCGCATGCCCTGCAGGCTTTCGCCGACTAGCAATTCGATGCGTTGAGATGTATTGCCCGAAGCGTAAGAGGAAAGTCGTGCAATCGTGCGAACCCGGTTCAATCGCCTGGGCGAAAATGAGTCGATCACCACGCCACCGGCGACCGTTGCAGCAGGAGAAGGACGTCGGAGAATAAAGCGATCACCTGGTAACAGCAGCGTTGGATCTGCCAACCAGATTCGGGCAAAAGAG
>CALMAV010000256.1:0-1767 GCA_937859895.1 uncultured Bryobacterales bacterium
GGAGTACCCACGCCGTTGGTCGACCGTCTCGTAGGCGTGTACGCCGGTCGCGCTCTGGCCCTGCGCCCATCCAATTTCAGAGACCGTTGCCGCTGTGCCACGAAATTGCGGTACGAAGCCAGTGTGATTATGTGCAAACGGAGTGCGATCTGCAGCGAAGACCATGGTCTTCACATAGAGGTGTTTGAATGGAACGAGCCGCAGCTCAGCGGCCGGCGTCGATGGCGGATCGAAAGTCTCATAGGTCGCATTGAGATTTCCCAATGCGTAATCCAGAGGTTCAATGATGAACGAGGGACCGAAAGGCTGGACGCCATAGAAATCCTGGCCGGCGAACTGTCCCAGCCGAAATGCAATACGTTCGGACCTCCATCGCTTTTCAAGCCAGTAAGAGTCAAGGCGGAACGCGTTCGCGCTGGCCAGGCCGCTGGGTCCGGCAATGGTTCCCAGATAAGCGCCGAGATTGCCGCCGGTCTGCCACAAAGCCGTTATGTGGAAGGTCAGACCGGGTGTACTCGTGAGGCGGCTGAAGTCCAGATCGACAGTCCCACGTACCCGATTCCAACTCGCCAGGCGCGCCGGCTGAACCGAACGCAGATTCCAAACGAAGTCGGAGATGTACTGGAGGTCGAAGTTGACACCCTGCTCCCGCAGCCGCTGGCGCTCTCCGCCCCATTCGCCGAAAAGGTGTCCGAGGTCGTCTGGACTATGCTCGTGCGCGTCTGGCCCGCTTAAGGTCTCGATCCCTGGCTGAAGTTGCTGGGCGCAGAGAGCGGAAGCAAAGAGATAAGGCACAAACGGCAGGAGCCGAACACCCGGACGCCGAGGAACGGTTGTCACCGCATGGGTTACTGCAGCAGCCATCGAAGTATCGAGCCCGCTGCTCAAGCAGCCTTATTCGAGATCATCTTAGTTGGATCCACGACGCTGTCGAACTGCTTGGCATCGATAAAGCCGCTCTTGATGGCAGCTTCTCGTAAAGTGCTACCTTCCTTCTGAGCCGTGTGTGCAATCTGCGATGCTTTGTCGTAGCCGATAACCGGGCTAAGCGCAGTAACCAGCATCAGCGAGTTCTTGACAAATTCAGCTACCCGCTTCTCATCTACCTGCGTTCCTTCAACCGAGTAGATCCGAAGCTTCTCGCAACCGTCTGCCAGTATCCGCGCCGAATGCAGAAAGTTGTTGATGATGATAGGCCGCATGGCATTCAGTTCAAAGTTCCCTTGGGAGCCGGCAAACGCAACGGCCGAGTCGTCCCCAAGGACCTGGATGCAGATCATCACCATGGCCTCGCACTGAGTTGGGTTCACCTTGCCCGGCATGATGGACGAGCCAGGCTCATTTGCGGGAAGGATCAGTTCGCCAATGCCGCAGCGCGGGCCGGAAGCAAGCCAGCGCATATCGTTTGCAATTTTCATCAGCGACACAGCCAGCCCACGCAGCGAGGCGTTCGCGGCAACCATGCCATCGAGAGAGCCTTGTGCTGCGAACTTGTTGGGTGCCGTGACGAATGGGTAGGTGGTCAAATCCGCAATCTCTTTAGCAATTGCCACGTCGAAATTGACCGGCGAATTCAGGCCGGTTCCGACCGCCGTGCCACCCGCCGCCAGCTGATACAGACTTGGCAGCGATGCTTCGACACGTGCGAGAGCGTCCCTCATCTGCGTGGCGTATCCAGACCACTCCTGGCCAACCGTCAGCGGCACGGCGTCTTCGAGATGCGTCCGCCCGATCTTCACGATGTGAGCCCATTGGTTAGCCTTGTTC
>CALMAV010000256.1:1777-6008 GCA_937859895.1 uncultured Bryobacterales bacterium
GCCGTCACCAGAGCTCCCACCTTTGGCAACAAGGTTTCCTTGATCTCCTTCACCGCGGCGATATTCATCGCGCTCGGAAAAGTATCGTTGGAAGACTGTGACATGTTCACGTGATCGTTCGGATGCACAGGCTCCTGGGTTCCCAGCGTGCCTTTGACCATTTGAATGGCGCGATTCGAGATCACCTCATTCACATTCATGTTGCTCTGCGTACCGCTACATGTTTGCCAAACGTAAAGCGGAAAGTTTTCGTCGAGCTTGCCGGCAATCACCTCATCGGCAGCCTTCGTAATCAGGTCTGCCTTTTCTTTCGGAAGCAGACCCAGCCGCTCGTTCACAATTGCCGCGGCCTTCTTCACATAGCCGTAGGCGTGGTACACCTCCATTGGCATATGATCGTTTCCTATAGAGAAGTGGATGAGAGAACGCTGCGTCTGCGCGCCCCATAAACGGTCGGCCGGCACCTTCACTTGGCCCATCGAGTCGAACTCGACCCGCCATTTACCATCGTCCAGCAGCGTACCCGGCTTATAGTGGCCGTCTTTTATTTGTGTGTCTTCTACGAATGACATAATCTGTTTTCCCTTTGCGTTACGGTACTGTGTTCGTTACCGGTTCAGACTCGGCCATGCTCGCTTCAGCTAGATCTGCCGAACCTTTCAAGTAGTGATCGAGAGCTACTGCGGCAGCAGCGCCAACAGTCGCTCCAAGAACGTAGACCCAGAGGTCGTCAAAACGCCCTAACGCCAGGTCAGGCCCGAAAGCACGTGCTGGATTGAAAGCCGCGCCTTCATAAAGACCGCCGACTGTGCCGAAGGAAAGGACATAAGCAGCAACCGCCAATGGAGTGAAGGGTCCGTTGAGTTTTGGCCCCCGAGCCATCGCCAACACCAGCAAAACAAAGCAAGCAGTCAGCAGCGCCTCGAAACCGACAGCTTGCCAAAGTTGGCCTGGTTGCGGGTGAACAGACGCCAGCCCGCTTTGTGAGCCGAAGAGCGCTCGCGCGAGTAGGGAGGCAGCGCCGGCTCCAGCACATTGAGAGGTCCAATAGAGGATAGTGCGAGGCCAGCTCATGTCACCGCGCAGGGCAAACGCAAAGGTCATCGCAGGGTTAAAGTGAGCGGAAAGATCGCCCAGCGCGTAAATTGCAATAACGAGCCACATTGCGGCCACCATCGTTAGCAATGCCACGGTGACACCGCTCGACAGGGTCGGCTTGGCGTAAGCGTGAAAGATTGCAGCGCCACCCGACAATGAAAAGACAAAACCGAAGGTGCCGATAAACTCGCTTACCAGGCGCCGGAAGTGATGCTTTGAGTCGGACCAGTCGGCCCGGTATCCAAGCGCCGAAGAGCCGGAACTCAGCTCCAGATAGAGGGGTGGATTCCCAGGAGGAGAACCTGTGCGGTGATGCTTCATGCGCCGGCGTATTGAGCGGCTTCGCGCAAAGGTGGAAATCCAAATGGTTGAGGCGTCTCCGCGAAGGAGTGCCTTACCCTTCCCAAGCTGGGGGATGCAGCTAGCACTTGTCTTTGATTGCTGCGAAGTAGGTGGCTGAACAAGATGTTGTCCCGAAGTTCTTCTTGGGTAAAAGTGCTTGTTGTATGGTCTCCCATTCCTCAGTAAAAACATAGTCCCGGCCATCTTTTTAAGCCAAACATGGTTCATGGTGCTAGCAATGTCCGACAAACAACGCGGTACAGTTAACTGCCTTGCACTCGAAATGGAGAACGGTTAATGTTCTATGAATAGTTTGCTCCCAAAGTCAGCGCGACTTCTGTGGAGTTTGGTAAAACCGGAACCTAATGTACTCATTTTTGCCGCGGGGGAGGGCCGGCATGAGATCTTTGGGTTCGCAGTAGGCTGCTGGATGCCGGAGCCGAATCGGTCTTTGATAAGATGGCCGATCTCCCGAAGCAGAGCTTGCAATCCACGTCAGGCGACGCGGAAGGAACGGACACTCACTTGATGAAGCAAACCCGAATCGTTCTCAGCGCGGCAGCCCTTCTCATAGGGTCTTTACTTGTGCCTCGAGTCGTTTGCTCACAAGCCATCCTGAATCGGCCTCCCATTACCGGTTTGGCCCATGTCGGCTTCTTCGTGGCCGACATGGATAAGGCTCAAGAATTCTACGGTCATGTGCTCGGTTATGACCACTTCAGCCTCGACAAGCCGACTGGCGGCTTGATGTTGAGCTATTACAAGATCAACGATCATCAATACGTGGAAATTTACCCTGGCCTGAAAGGTGATGACCAGGATCGTTTATCGCATGTTGCCTTCGAGACTTCTGATGCACGTGGACTGCGAGACTATCTGGCCGGCAAAGGAGTGAAGGTGCCGGCAGAGCTTAAGCCCGGTCTGGATAAGAATCTCAGCTTCATGGTGGACGATCCGGAGGGTCGGCGTATTGAGTTCGTCCAGTATATGCCGGGCTCCCTCCATGAGCTCCAGTTCGGCAAGCTCCTTCCCAATACGCGAGTTTCGGAGCACATGATTCACACGGGATTCGTCGTTCATGATCGGGCTGCCGAGGATAGGTTCTACAAGGACGTTCTTGGTTTTCATGTGATGTGGTACGGCGGCATGAAGGAAGACGAAGTGAATTGGGTGGATATGCGAGTACCAGATGGAGACGACTGGCTGGAATACATGTTAGGTGTTGAGCATCCCACTCCCAAAACGCGTGGTGTGATGAACCACTTTGCCCTCGGCGTGAGAGACATCAATGACCCTGACAAGGAGGTAATTGCCCGCATGTCTACACCGCCTGAGAAACCCAAGATCGGCCGTGATGGTAAGTGGCAGCTTAACCTGTATGATCCAAATCTTACGCGTGTTGAACTCATGGAGTTTAAGCCAGTGCAGACACCTTGCTGTTCGCCCATGCTGACCGATCGGAGCAAGGAATAGCGGCATTACCGTGCTGGAGGCTCGCCGGACACCTATAATAATCAAAACGGCGAACGTTGTAGGACAAAAACAGGCTTCAGCCATTCCCGTTTGAAAAAGGAGCGGAAACTATGCGGTCAGAGTTTAGTAATCCGGAGAACCAGACCAATGTGGACTGGGCGCTTCTAGCTGTGCGCGTAACGGTCGGGACTATTTTCGTTGCTCATGGAGCGCAGAAGCTTTTTGGTGCATTCGGGGGACCGGGACTCGGACCGGTGGTGCAGATGATGGGACCGATTGGCTATCTGGTTGCCATAGGTGAGTTTTTCGGCGGATTGGGCATTCTCCTTGGTTTTCTGTCCCGCTTCTCCGCCGCCTCGCTCATTCTGGTGATGCTCGGTGCCATTGCCCTAGTACATGGCAAGAACGGCTTCTTCCTGGGAGCCAAACCGGGCTTTGAATTTAATTTCGCCCTTATCGGGCTGCTCGCCTCCGTGTTGATTGCAGGTCCGAAACGTTTCGCGGTGGGACGTCTGCTGCCATTTCCGAAGCGCGAGGATAGCGGACGTTTGATCGCCGCCCTGAAGTGAGCCGGAACCGCGTGTGTTCTGCCAAGATCGTACGCCCGATAAGTGTCGAACCGGGCCCCGTTCTTCGATCACCATGTAATTTGGCTCCGCGCTAAACGGGGATCAGCGAAGTGAGCATTTCTCACCTTGACGTCGCGATTTATTGGCCAACCGAATTTGGTAGGCTGCGCTTCTAATTTACCGAAGAAATTATGGTGCGGAGAGGGGGACTTGAACCCCCACGGTGTTACCCGCTAGCACCTCAAGCTAGTGCGTCTGCCAATTCCGCCATCTCCGCAATGTTGCCGCGACTTACTTCTTGGTCGGCTGAGTCGCTTTGGCTGGTGGCTGCGTGCTCTTAGTAACTGTCGGCATCCTTCGCTCCAACACACTTCCTGACCTTGAGGTATTTCGGTCAGTAGAAATGGCCAGGCTGAGCGCAGTCAGCATAAACAGGATTGCCGCAATCGTTGTCGCTTTTGAAAGAACCGTCGCAGTGCCGCGCGGCCCGAACACTGTCTGTGAGCCCATGCCGCCAAATGCCCCCGCCAGATCGGCCGCTTTTCCGCTTTGCAGCAGAACAACGATGATCAGAAACAGGCACACCAGGACATGCAGGGTCGTTAAGAGATACACCATGCCGTCATTGAGTATATCAACCGGCCGAACAATGCCAAACTAGTAATGTGTCTGTAAGCACTACCAGCTTTGAGTCGCCTGGAATCTCGTTGGTGGATCTGCGCGAGACGTACAAGCGCGGAGAACTAGAC
>CALMAV010000257.1 GCA_937859895.1 uncultured Bryobacterales bacterium
GCGCAAGGCCGGGGTCGGAAAGCGCTCGCCACACCAGAGCAGCCGCTTCAGGCTAGGAAAATCATTGGGGCGAACCACGTCAAATTTCGCCATATACGACAGCAGCGACGGAACCGAGAACCACTGGGTCAGCTCGCGCCCACGGATAAAGTCGGCAATCTTCTGCGGCAGCAGATTCAGTTGCGCGGGCACCAGATGCAGCTGCGCGCCGGTTGCCAGAGTGCTGTAAATATCCATCGTCGACAGGTCAAAGTGCAGCGGCGGGTGGCCCGAGATGCGATCTTCCGGCGTGTACCGGAACTGCTCGGAAGCCCACGTGATGTAGGCAATCACGTTCGCATGTGTGATTGCCACGCCCTTGGGCCGGCCGGTCGAGCCGGAGGTAAACAGCAGGTGCGCCACATCGCCCGAAGTAGTGTCACACGGGGGTAGGTCTGCCGATTCAGTACCGCTCACCCATGTGAACGCGCGTCGCACCGTACCGGATGGGGGCAGGTGCTTGCCGGCATCTTCAAGCCATCCCAACCGGGTCCCGGTCGCAGTCTCATGCAGCAATTTTTCAGCTAGCGCGCCCGAGGAGGGAACGGCTAGGAGAAAGCGGCTGCCCGAGCTTTCCAGAATCAAATCCAGACGGCTGCGCGGACTATCGACATCCATCGGCACGTAGATGCAGCCGGCCTTCAGTACCGCCAACATACCGACAATCGCGACCGGCGACTTTGGCAGGAGCAGAGCTATCCGATCCCCACGTTTGCAACCCGCCTGGAGCAGTGCCGAGGCCAAACTATTGGACTGCCGATCGAGTTCTCCGTAGGTCAGCTGGCTTGTGGTGCCGACAATCGCAACGCTCTCGGGTCGGTTCTGGGCTTGTCTGTCCAGATAATCCTGTAACCGTTCAACTACCTTCATGGGCGCCCCTCCTGAGCTAAACGCGACGCAGCTTCGCTAAAAACAATCCGGCTATGCGCCAGTTCCTCAGCCGAAGGCGGAATGTCGAGGATGAATGTTCCGTAACCGCCTTCCATGTAACGACTGAGATCTTCAATCACGGCTGCATAGCTGCCGACCAGGTACGGGCAATTGGACTTGGAAATCTCAAACGGACCCAACCAGTAGGTGCCGCCCACCGGACCTGTCTCCCCGGCCCGTGCTGACAGCTGTTGATGCCACTGCGAATCGGAAACCCGCATGGCCATCTGGTGCGCAATCTGCCCTTTCCGATCAAACGGAAAACGCTGGTGCGCTGCTTCCCATGCTTCTTCGGTCGTTGGGCGGGCGATGATGCCTAGGCGTACCCCGGCTGTTGTCATTCCCGCCCGGTTTTGTTGTGGAGCAATTGCCTCGTGCGGAGGTCCCGGATACTGAATGGGCACCGCTCCGGTGGCAGCAGCGGCCGCCATGCCGGCTCCGGACGAGCCGGAAATGAAGAATCCAGGTTGCAAGTGGGCCGGCAGCCCAGGCTTCAAAATTGCCTGCTTTAACTGATAGAATTCACCGTCCCAAGTAACCGGACCCGTGCCGGCCAGCAACTTCTTGACAACTTGCACGTATTCAACCAGCCGATCGTAGCGGCGGTCGTGGGGCGTCCCATCTCCCAGCGAGAGCAGATCGTTCTTGAATCCGCCCGCCACCATGTTCAGGATGACCCGGCGTCCATATAGAAATCCGAGCGAAGCCACCATCTTAGCGACCGCATACGGATGCATGTACAGCGGCTGCACAGCCACCAGCGGGGTAAGCGTGGCGGTATCGGCCAGGACCGCCTGAGTCACCAGCCACGGGTCAACAATGGAGTTATCGGTATAAATGAGAGTTCCGGTACAACCAGCGGCCTCGGACCACTGGGCTACTGCTACGACGCTATCCCGGTAGGTCTCCGGACGCCAATCCAGCGACTGCGGACTGGTGGCAAATACCTGGCAGGTGCCGAAGAGGGGCAACCCTGTCACCTGAGGCTGTTCAACTTCTGAGGAAGGACTCATGTTCATGGAATGGACGGATCTTTTCTCTGGGCTTGCCTTCTTGGGGCCCCACTGTTGCTCTCTTTTATGTGACGTACACTGGCGATTGTGCCGCCGGTTCGCATTGAGCCACTCAGTTCACTTCCTGCCGAGCAGGTACGGGACTACCTGACCAAACAAGGGCATGAGCCGGCGATCATCGACTGGAAGTACTTCGATTCGGCTTTCAACCGCGACCGGGAGCGCGAATATTGCGGCATGCAAGATGGGCGACTGGTCTCGTTTCTCGGTCTGATTCCGTTCACCGCGCGGCAGAGTGGCCAGTCGGTTGAAGCCGCCTGGAGCTGCGATTGGTATAAAGACCCGGAGATCAGCGGCCCTCTCGGCATCATGCTGATGCGGCAAGGCGCTCAAGCCTATCCTTTGACTTACTCGCTCGGAGGAAGCGAGATGACCAAGGCAATCATGGGTCGTTTGGCGCGTTTAACGGTTCCAGCAGCAGGAGTCGAACTGTATCGGCCTCTGCGGGTCGGCGGCGCCCTCCAAATGCTACAAAAAGCTACCGGCCGCACTCAATTTTCTTCGCTATCGTTTCTCAACCGCTTTCCACTTCCCACGGCATTCGCCATTCGGAACAGGCGGCCTGAAATCTTAGCCCATCTGCCTTCGGATCTCGAGCGTCTGCTCGAGCCTGGGCCAGGAGCGGCGGGCGACGTACCGCGGTACGACCTACCCTACTTGCAGTGGTTGCTTGAGCGATGCCCAGCTTTAACCGGCGGCGTATGTGTGAGCCGGAGGAATGAAGAGTTAACGG
>CALMAV010000258.1 GCA_937859895.1 uncultured Bryobacterales bacterium
GAATACAGCAGGCTTGGCCTGCCAATTGTAGACAAGCGGTTCGATTCGAGCGACGGCACGCGCCGCTATCTACTCAGCCTTCATGATAACCGAACCATTGAGTCGGTACTGATGCCGGAGGTAGGGCGTGCTACGGTGTGCATCTCAAGCCAGGTGGGTTGTCCTGTAGATTGCCGGTTTTGCCTGACTGCGCTGATGGGCTTGGAACGCAACTTGACGGCGGGCGAGATTGTTGGCCAGGTTCTCCTCCTTGCGCGCGACAACGGCTTAGGGCCGATTGGCAGCGGATTAAATATCGTCATGATGGGCATGGGCGAGCCGCTGCTTAATTTGCTGAACGTGTTGAAGGCAACGCGCCTGCTGACCGACCCTGCCGGCATCGGCATGTCACCAAAGCGAATTACTGTTTCCACTGCCGGCATTGTGCCGAAGATCTATGAGCTGGCAGCTTCTGAAGTCAGGCCGAAGCTGGCCATTTCACTGAATGCGAGTACCGAAGAGCAGCGTCAGCAACTCATGCCGATTACGCGGAAGTATCATCTGCGCGAGCTGATGGAAGCCTGCCGCGCTTACCCGCTGCGTCCTTGGGAGAAGCTGACGTTCGAGTACGTTCTGCTGCGCGGCGTTAACGATACTGATGCTGATGCCAAGCGCGTTGTCCGGCTATTGGCGCATTTAAATTGCAAGGTCAACCTGATTGCGCTCAACCCCGGACCCGGCATTCCCTTTGAGATGCCGGACCCGGACCGAGTGGAGAGCTTTCAGGCCATTCTGCGTAATGCTGTTCCTTGCTTTGTGCGCCGACCACGTGGACGCGATATCTATGCCGCTTGCGGACAGCTGAAGCGCAATGGCCCTGAGTTGGTTGCGCTTAACGAGTAGTTGACGGAGTACCCGAGCTTGCCACGCCTCCTGTTTTCGGATGGCTGGCCGTACTGCCTTCGGTCATTCCCATGGTCCACTTTATTGCTTCGAAGTACATGGTGCGAATATCCGGGTCATCCCAGGCTTCTTTCGTGTGGCCAAGCGTTGAATAGAACACTCGCCCATTGCCGTACATTTTCGACCAGGCAACAGCAAAATCGCGATCGGTACGATGCACTCGCGGATTGTTGTAGTCCAGTTTGCTTTCATCAAGCCGTAGCAGCACGTTCACCTTGTCACGCGACCAAGCCTTCGGCTGATAGATCTCGTCCCGCTTAACGAACGCTTTTGGAAAGTGGCGGACGGCAGGAAATGATGGGTCCTCCAGAATGATGGGCGCATTGAACGTAAACCAGGGGTGCTGGTCAAAATAACCGCCGATCATCTCGCCGTACTCGGGCCACTTGTAGTTGGTGTCCAGCGCTGCATGGATACCAACAAAGCCCTTACCGTCTTCTTTCACGAATGAGAGAAGGTCGGCCTTCTGAGCGTCAGTCAAATCCAATTCGCCTGTTGTGCTGCCAAAGACGACCACATCGAAGTAGTTCAGCGACTTTCGATTCATCTCTCTCGTGTCGGTCTTGGTGAGCAATTCAGTATCGGTACGCATTGTGGTTTCCCACAGACGCGTGCTATGTCCCATGTCATAAATGGCGGCCATGGCATCGGGGACAGAATCATGCTGAAAGCCCTTGGTCTGAGAGATCACAAGCACATGCCCCACCCGATTGGGCGGAAGCGCGCTTGGTCCTTTCGACTGGGCAGAAGTCTGGAATCCTAAAGGCAGAAGCAGCGCCCCCAGGATTGCGATGGGTAAAGCAACTCGGTTTCTCACATAGGACAGCTTACTTAAGTCGCTGCGCGGGTACACTCAAAGTTTGCACTCCTTCTTCAGCCATATCTTCAGGCTGCTCTTCCATATTGGCTTTTGGGGGCCCTTCGTACTGGGAACGATGGATTCGTCCTTCTTGTTTGTGCCTGTTGGAAACGACATTCTGATCATTGCGTTGGTAGCAGCAAATCACCAGGAATTCTGGATTTATGTCCTTTCCGGCATGGCTGGATCGGAATGCGGCGTTCTCTTGCTCGATCTGGTTGCGCGCAAACTTGGCGAGGCAGGAGTTCAGAAGATCACCGGTAGACGGCGTTTTGAGTACCTAAAGAAAAAGATCGACCAGAGGGGTGGCTATTTCGTCGCGCTCGCTTGTCTCTCTCCGCCGCCCTTTCCATTCACCATGTTGGTTGCCACCACCAGTGCACTAGCCTATCCGCGGGTGAAACTGCTTACCATTGTTGCGCTTTGTCGCGGGATCCGCTTTCTGATACTGAGTTATCTCGCTATCAAATACGGGGACGGAATCCTGAAGATCATCGGCACACCTGTTTTCAAATACAGCATGATCGGCTTCGCAGTTGTCTGCGTAATTGTTAGTGGCTTTTCGATTGCCAAGTGGTTCACGACAGGGCGAACTCATCGGGTTCAGAGAGCAACAGCTTAGGTGTGGCCCGCGAGGACTATGCCGCTGAACGAAGCAGACAAAGCAAGGTAGCGTCAGGAATTGAGCAAAAACTCTTCGCCAAGTTGAATGAGGAACTGGCCACCGTCAAGGTTGATATGAAGCAATTCGCCACTAAAGAAGATTTGCGGGACTTTGAGACGAGGATGCTAACTGAGTTTCATAAATGGGCGTAAGCGCTCTCGCTCTTATCTCTGGGCGCGTAGAATACGTCAGAGCAACTGTAAGAGAAGGCGAGAGTCCAAAACGAAGGGTGCTTCCGTTTGTATCCGGATCACGGCTGCATGAGGATGCTGCGGGTTGATCAAGATATTGCGCTGCGCAGGTACAAGTACCGACGGAACAACCAACAACGGCTCTTTCTGTCTGGCCAACCACTCGTCGCCATACTGCCGGAATTGAGCAGGATTTGACGGAACGCCAGCGATCTCCTCGCGACCAAGAGTATCGGGAACATCGATCCAGAGTAGTTTTAAGCGGCGCGGGATCATCCCGCCAACATGAGCCGTGTACTCCAAAGCGGCCAGTGCTCCACAGGAGGATGTATAAACCACCGGACTTCCAGGCGAGTTCCAGCGAGCGCCGTAAAGCTTAGCGCCCATCCCTGTGAGGTCGACATACTTGTCTTTGACAATGCGAGCAACGGTCAAGCTAAGTTGCCGTATTCAATGCGCATGAGCAATTGATGAACATGCTCAAAGCCGCCTTCAGAGCCAAGCAAGGAAATAGGTGGGACATTGTACGTGGCCAAATTAGGCTGCTCAAGCCACTGGCGCCCAAGTTCGACGGATCCAAATACATCAATAGCAACGGCCTCAATCTCTCGGATTTCCGTGCTGGGAATGTTGGCCGCAACCCAAGCTTCCGCCAGTGAGTCACTCGCCGTTCTTCGAGCTGGCGAAATGCGTTTTACTCCTCGATTGAGTGCCCGTACTTGCCGTGTTACTAACGCAGGGTGTACCAATCCTTCGCCGACCGGACGCAGTCGTGTCCCTTGCTCCTCCTCTGTACCGCTCTTCTTGCTCATAGCTCGATTCTAAACATATTCGTAGCGCTGGGCTCGCCTATGCAGCTCACTTTAAGCAGGGCTTATAATCGGCAAACCCGTCTCCGCTCAGATTGCATCATCCGGCCTGAAGCGCTGCCAGCATACTGGGAATCATGCGTATCGGCATTACGTGCTACCCAACTTATGGCGGAAGCGGCATTGTTGCCACCGATCTCGGTTTGGAGCTGGCGCGGCGTGGTCACCAGATTCACTTCATCAGCTACGCCCACCCCATCCGGCTCGACACCAGTACCCCGGGTATTCACTACCACGAAGTTGAAGTCTCGAACTATCCGCTCTTCCAGTACCCACCGTACATGCTGGCACTTGCATCGCGCATGTTCGAAGTAGCCGAACGGGAGCAGCTCGATCTGCTCCACGTCCACTACGCCATTCCGCATGCCATCTCAGCTCTACTCGCCCAGCAAATGACAACCAGCCGGCGGCTTCCCTTCATCACGACTCTGCATGGCACCGACATCACCGTGGTTGGCGCTGAGCCTTCTTACTTCTCCATCACCAAGTTTTCCATTGAGAAGTCCGATGGCATCACAACCATCAGTGCCTATATGCGCGACCGCACATTTGAGTTCTTCGGCGTGGCTAATCCCATTGAGGTAATCCATAACTTTGTGAACTGCTCGCTTTACCGTCCGGACGAAGAGCGCCAGAGCATTGGGCCGAAGCGCATCCTTCATATCTCGAATTTTCGGCCAGTCAAGCGCGTACTGGATTGCATTCGCGTCTTTGCTTTGGTGCGTAAACAGGTAGAAGCTCAATTGGTGATGGCAGGCGATGGCCCGGACCGGGGTCCTGCGGAACGATTGGCTCGCGAGCTCGGCGTCGATGCATCGATCCGGTTCCTGGGCAAGCAGGACAACCTGGAGCGCCTAATTCCGGAGATGCACGTGCTCCACTTGCCCAGTGAAACGGAAGCGTTTGGTCTTGCTGCCCTGGAAGCTATGGCCTGTGGCGTGCCTCCAGTAGCGACCCGAACAGGCGGAGTTCCCGACCTGATTACACACGACGTGGACGGCTACATGGAAACCGTAGGCGACATTACCGGGCAGGCAGACCGTATCGTTTCCCTGCTCACCGACCAAAGCCTACATCGTCGTGTGGCCGCTGCTGCCCGCGCTACCGCACTGGCCCGCTTTTGCACCGACCTGATCATTCCGCAGTACGAAAGCTACTACCAGCGGGTTTGTAACGGGTACGGAACTTAAGGAAGCAAACCGGAGTCTAAGTGTGCAGATGGATTTCATCCGCCCTCAGGAGTAGAATTCTAGCGATGACGAAACGGTTGTCGGGCAATGGCGGAAACCTGTCGATCCTGGCAGGCGCACAGAACGGGATCTCTGAGGAAGACGCGCGAATCCTACGCGGCCTGCGGGCTGGCGTGGAGAGCGCCTACGAAGAATTGATTGAGCGCTACGAGCACCCTGTTTACAGCATGGTGTACCGGCTACTCGGCAACCAGACTGACGCTTGCGACGTGGTGCAGGAAGTGTTCCTCAAGGTGTTTCGCGGGGTCAGCGCCTTCCGGGAGCAAAGCAGTTTGCGCACCTGGGTGTACCGGATTGCGGTGAACGAAGCTCACAACCATCGCCGCTGGTTTGCCCGTCATTGCCGTCGCGAAGTACCGCTTGAGAAGGACAACCTGGAGCACGATGGAGTGATCGAGTATGCGCATGATCCGGGCCCCTCGCCCTACGACCAGGCTCTCGACACTGAAACTCGGGTGTTGGTGGAACGCGCCCTTACCCGAATTAACCCGCTCTTCCGAACCGCAGTGGTGCTGCGAGACATCCAAAACATGAGTTACGAGGAGATTGCCGACATTCTTCAGATTTCATTGGGGACGGTGAAGTCACGGATCGTACGCGGTCGCGAAGCGTTGCGCCGCGAGCTGAGCCAGCAACCGCAGCAAGGGTTCGCCGAGGCACTGGCTTAAGGTCGAAGCGTAAGTCGTTACCCATATGAGGATTCAATAATCTATGACCTGCTGGAGTGCCAAACGTCGTCGGGAAGAGTTTGTCGACGGGCGGCTACGTGGAAACGAAGCATCCCGCATCGCAGCACACCTGGCTGAGTGTCGGTCTTGTTCACTTGAATTTGAACAGGCGCGAGCAATGCGCGTCACACTCCGGAGACTGCCGAATCCGAAGGCTCCATCTGCGTTAAGGACGGCGTTGCGGGTCAAAGCATCGCAGGAACGGTCAGCCATTGAGCAGCATCAGGGTTCTCGGTTCAGGCGACTGTGGGAGGGCTGGCTGCTGCGTATGGACGAGCTCATGCGTCCAATCACACTTCCGGCTACTGGCGGTTTGCTGTCGAGCATCATGCTCTTTGGTGCTCTGACCGTCACCATTGGCACTGCCACCCGTCAAGCTGATTACGAGGTTCCTGTCATGTATGGCGAAGGAACAAACGCCAATCTTGTTCCTATGCAACTGCGTTCTCCGGTCACGTTGACTCTGAGCTTGGACGGTACGGGTCATATCACCGATTATGCTTTTGGCAATACGTCTTCGTCGTTCGTCGGTGATGCCGCTCGCCTGCAGTACCGAAACATTGCCGTGCCGAACTTTAGCAGCGTGCTTGCGATAGCGTCGCCTATCAATCGCGATATCAGCATCAAATTTGAACCGCTTACGTTTCGCCGTTAGCGAACACGTGCTGATCGAACGGCGAGCGATCTTCAGCTCAGCCGTTTCAGTGAGTAGTCCTCGTCATTGCGTGTCAGATTCGGGCTGTAGAACGGATCGTGGGCAATCACATCGCCCCATTTAGATCGCATCCGCGCCACCTCCAACGGATGCGGAATCAAGTCTTTCGAAGTCTTCGAAAAAGCTTCATAGTGGTGGAGCAAGGCGTGCGGCGTATACAGCACACGATGGCCTGCCGCACCGATCTTCAAGCATAGGTCGATATCGTTGAAGGCAACCGCGAAGTCAGTCTCGTCGAAGCCGCCTACCTGCCAGAACACTTGGCTCTTTGCCATGAGGCAAGCGCCGGTTACGGCGCACACATTTCGAATCACATCGGAAAAATCGAAGTAGTGACTCGTGGAACCATCCAGGCTCTTGAACGCATGACCGCAGTTATCAAAGAGCCCCATCACCACGCCGGCATGTTGAATTCGTCCATCGGGATACAACAGTTTGGCGCCAACCGCGCCCACTTCCGGACGTTCCACCAGCTCCACCATCGCCCCTAGCCAATCTTCAGCAATCACCGAAGTATCGTCATTTAAGAACAGCAAAATAGGTGAATCGCACTCCCGGGCAGCCGTGTTGTTCAGAGCCGAATAGTTGAACGGCTTATTGCGCTGATCCACGTAGCGGATCTTCGGCATGCCCAGGTTGAACTCCTCAACCAGATTCTTGATTATGAAGCTCTTAGAGTTGTCGACAATCACGATCTCGTAATTCGGGTAGGTTGTTTTGGCCTGGATACTCTCGATGTTCGTGCGCAGGATTTCAGCCTTGCCACCTGACGCAATGATGATGCTGACGCGAGCTCCATCAGAGATGGGGTACCGCACACGCCAACGTCCGACGATTTGGCTTGGCTCCAATCGCGCGCCAGGGTTGGTCTGCTCAAGAGAGGCGGCAATGGCACGCTGAGCCGCAGCAAGCGCATAATGCTTGTTATCGATCGTACTAGCCGTGGAAGCTACGCCTGCGCGCCAATGATAGAGCACTTTCGAGATGTGCTGAATGTTGCTTGCCTCGCCCGTTGCCTTCAACACCAGGTCATAGTCCTGGCTGCCGTCGCAATCAGATCGGAAGCCGCCAATGCGCCTGACCAGGTCGCTTCGTAACACCAGCAGATGACAGATATAGTTTTCCGAGAGTAGAAGATCGGGCGACCAATCAGGTTTAAAGAAGGGCTCGTAACGTCGGCCCCGGCGATCAATCTTGTCTTCGTCACTGTAGATCATGTCGGCATCGGGTTGCCGGTCAAGAAGCTCACAGACGTAGGCAAGCGCATGTGGGGCCAGTACGTCGTCATGATCCAGGAAGGTAAGGAAGTCACCGGTGGCCAGGTCTGCTGCTGTGTTGCACGCCGCGGAAATGCCGCCCTGCTGCTCGCGGAACACGACTTTGATGCGGTCTTCTTTGTCGCGATACTTACGCACAATCTCACCGGCCTCGGGCTTAGTTGAGCCGTCATCAGCAATGCATAGCTCCCAATTGCCGTACGACTGCTTCAACACTGACTCAATTGCCGCGGTTAATTCAGCCGGGTCCGTATTAAATACTGGCATCACGATGCTGATCCGTGGCTGTAGCCGAAACAGCGGCAGCCGGAGCGTGATCATGGTGTGGTCGGGAGCTTCGAAATCGTGAATCCAGCGATCGTAGGCGGAGGCGAAACCCTTCTCGTGGTCAATAGTCACCACCGTATGTGTTTCGCGTACGGGTACGCCACCGGCAAACAGCCGTAACGTAATCGGGTATGTTCCATTGACGAGCGAACTGGATTCAAACTCAAATAGAAAGCCCGCACGACCCGTTTTATCGAGATCCGGGTGAGCCTTCTTTACATCGGGCCTGGCCAGCGACGGAACGACGGAAACAGTCTCCAGGCCCGGCACCTCCAGCCTTACCGAATCCACTCCGCCCTCTGCTAAGCACCAGCCACGAACCGCAATGGCTCCACTGCGAGGCGTGCGGTCGCTCTCCGAAGGCTCGTCGCACGTCAGGTAAGAGCGCTTGTTGCTGAGGGCCAGTGAATCAGCGTTCGTCATGGCGGCCCTGCGGCCTAGCAACCGTTTGAAAACGCCGCTGGTTGAGTGAATGGTGCGCCACACGCGTCCGGTCAGCATCTCCATTTGAATGCGATCGACTCGGGCCACCGATGTCTGCTGTGCGCGCAACTGCTCGCCCTGCACTTCCAGCAGCTCAACAACTTTTGCCATCTGCTGCTGTGAACTTCTCAGCTGGTTTTCCAGCTTACGCAGTCGTGCGTGTAATCCTTCCACCTGCGATTGCAACGGGTCAGTTCCGGTCATGGCTCCTTGCGAAGATTAACAAACGAGATTAAACAACGAGACTAACAACAGCGACGAACTGTGACGAATTGGAAGGCCTATCTAAAAGGGGTTGCCCGGCGAGGACGCGACATCCTGCTGCCTGATCGGCAGACGCGCCACTACCGCCGCTGGATCGCCCGTCGGGTGGAAGAACGCCGC
>CALMAV010000259.1 GCA_937859895.1 uncultured Bryobacterales bacterium
TCCAGGCACTGATGCATCCCTTTGCCATTCTCGTCTTTCTTGGCCTGCAATGGCGCGCGCGGTTCCGCGATATCTCAGGCGTGCCGGCAGTCTGGAAAGGCCGAAAGTATCAAGCCGTATGAACAATGGGAACCTTGCGATAGGCGATGTGGCTCCTGATTTCACGCTCCGATCCACCGACGACCACCAAGTCAATCTGTATCGGACGCTGCAGGAATCCACCGTTGTCCTGTTTTTCTACTTGAAAGCTTTCACGCCGCTCTGCACTAAGCAGGTCTGCGGCTTTCAAACAGAACGGCCGTCTTTCGCGCGCGGCGGTGCGGCTGTATTTGGAATCAGTTCAGATTGGGAGGCGGCCGCTAATCGCTTCGGGAAGTCTTACGGACTGACTTTTCCGCTGTTGATTGATACACAAGGGGAAGTGCGCAAGCTGTTTCGCGTACCGCGCGTTCTCGGGCTGCTTCCTGGTCGAACGACGTTCGTAATTGGTCGAGACCGGAAGATCACCGGCCTGACTCATTCCCAAACAGCAGCCAGCTTCATATCAAGGAGAGCCTGAAATTTCTACCCGAGCTTTAGTCTTTTCCATAGCCGCAGTGTTTGTGACAGCTGCGAGCGGCATGTCTGACGGCCTCGGGAAGGCTCGAAATTTGTACTATCAGGGCATCTATGGCGATAAATCAGCAGGCACCCAAGCGGATAGTTTGTTCACACAACTGTATGGACAGACTCCCGCTGATCCGCTTGTGCAGGTCTACTACGGCAGTCTGCGCCTGCTTGAGGCCGAACGCACCTGGGCTCTCTGGAAGAAGAACAGCCTCTCGAAAGAGGGCATTGGACTGATGAACCAAGCAGTAGATAAGTCTCCGGCCAGCCTGGAGATTCGATTTGTGCGTGCGGCTACGGAGCGAAAATTGCCCGGTTACTTTGGCTTAAAACAGCAGGCCGAGAACGATATGGACACCATCGTGAAAACAGCAGAGCGAGCGGCAAAGGACGGCACTTTTGAGCCCCGATTAGCTGCGGCTAGCTTTTACTACTACGGAGAGTATTGCGCGGAGAAGTCTAAGTCCGCCGAAGCGTTAGAAGCTTGGCGCACGGCTGTGAGGATCGCCCCGGAAAGCCGGGCTGGGCAAAGAGCCGCTGAGAAGTTGAAGCAGGTACGGTAATCTTACAGATCAAGCTGAAGGAGTTGAGATGGAGTATTCGGTAGAGGAAGCTATTCGGGCGCAGAGAGCTATGCGTGAAGCTGCGGGTCTGGGCCAAGAGTTGTTTCCATTTGAGGCATTTGTCGGCATTACACTACACCCGACGAACGGCATGGGCAGCGCTAAGTGAAAAGACTACATCGCCGAACCCTGCTCAAGTCCGCTCTCTTTGCCGCCATAGCAGCACCGATCACTTTGGCAGAAGAGAAGCAGCCGGCTCCGATTGCGGCTCTAAAGAGCCGACGAAACGAAGCCAAACCGATTACCGTAGCGGAACGGCAAGATCGCATGGGGCGTGCGCAGCAGTTGATGAACCAGCACGGCCTCAATGCCATCTGCATTGCCGGCAGCACGAGTTTGAAGTACTTCACCGGAATTGAGTGGGGCAACAGTGAACGCCTATTTACGCTGGTGCTGCCGCAAAAAGGCAACGCCTTTTATGTAAGTCCTGCTTTTGAGGAAGGTCGGGCACGCGAACAGATTGCGGGTGCGCCCCATGGCGATAGCTGCCGCGTTCTGACATGGCAGGAAAACGAAAATCCGTACCAGCTGGTTGCTCAAGGGTTGAAGGATGCTGGCGTCAAGACAGGGCGCATTGGGATCGAAGAGCGCATGCAATTCGTGTTTGCTGACGGTATCGGTAAAGCGAACCCGGCAGCAGCCATGGTCAGTGCAACGCCTGTAACCGCCGGCTGTCGCATGATAAAGAGTCCGGCGGAGATCGCGCTGATGCGGCTGGCTGCGGAAGTATCGCTTGCTGCGTATGAGGCGGCGTGGAAGTCACTGAAGCCTGGTATGACGCAGACCCAGTTTGGAGCTTTGGTCGTTGCCGCCCATGAACAGCTTGGGTTCGAGGGCGAAGCAAGCATTCAAGTAGGCGCTTACTCTGCCCTGCCCCACGGTTCTCGCACTCCTCAGGTGATTAACGAAGGAAGCGTGCTGCTGATGGATGGCGGCTGCGTGGTGGAAGGCTACGAGTCAGACATTAGCCGGACGTTCGTGTTGGGGCAAGTTCCGGACAAAGTAAAGCAGGTCTTTGACATTGTGCATCGAGCGCAAAGTGCGGCTCTGAAAGTGGCGCGGCCCGGGCTGCCTGCCGGGCAGGTGGATGCCGCGGCTCGTGAGGTAATTGTGAATGCTGGCTATGGACCGGGTTACAAATACTTCACCCATCGCGTGGGTCATGGCATGGGCATGGATGGGCATGAGTGGCCCTATCTGGTGAAAGACAATCCATTGCCGATCGAAGCCGAAATGACGTTCAGCGACGAGCCGGGCATCTACATTCCCGGCGAGTTTGGTATCCGGCTGGAAGACGACATGCACATCACGGCGGAGGGCGCGGAGCTTTTTACCCCGCAAAGCCCATCGCCAGAAGCTCCGTTTGCGCGCGTCTAGTTGCATATGAATTGGACTGTGATTGGAAGCGCGTTGATGGCGCTAGCCGTTATGCTCGGTGCCTTTGGCGCACATGGGTTGCGTAATCGGCTGGACGCGTACTCATTATCTGTTTACGAGAAAGCGGTGTTCTATCACTTCGTTAATGCGCTTGGAATACTGCTAGTGGCGTTGCTGGCTAGGACAAACGCGATCACGCTGGGTGCGCAAGGGCGTGTTGCCGGATTGCTGTTTGTTGGTATCTTGATCTTTTCCGGGTCGCTCTATGCTCTCGCCATCAGCGGCGTTCGTACCCTAGGCGCAATCACGCCCGTTGGTGGAGTTGCTTTCATTGCCGGCTGGCTGTTGCTGGCGTTCGAAGCATCGCGATCTCAGCGGCCCTGAGCCCGTACCTCCAGCAACGTGCGCGATCCCATAGCCTCAGGCAGTTCATACTGCTCTAATATTTCGGCCATGAAGCGATGCTGTTGCGCTTGCTGTAACTCACTTTCAACATCAGGGCCTTTATAAAGCAGCAGACGCGTACCTTTGGTCAAGAAGGGCCCGAACAGATCGAGAAGTTTGGGAAGGGGCGCAACTGCTCGCGCCGTAATAATATCTGGACGCCGTGCCTGAGCTACCGCCTCCGCTCTGTCAGAACTTACGTCCACATTGGGCAGCCCAATCTCTTCAACGGCTGCGTCAACGAAGCGGGCTTTCTTGCCGGTCGATTCACAGAGAATAAATTTCACCTCGGGCAGCACCAGGGCAAGCGGCAGCCCAGGAAAGCCCGCGCCCGTCCCGGCATCGAGCACCAGCTTTGCACGACCAAACCAGCGGTAAGGGGCGACCGAATCCAAAACGTGTTTAATAGCAGCTTCCTGCGGCGACGTAATGCGAGTCAGGTTCATGTACTCGTTCGCCCCTGCAATGAGTTCCAAATGCCGCGCTGCCCCAGTGATGACGCGTTCGCGATTGGGCAAGTCAGCTGGTAAGACGCGCCCCAGTTCGTCTTCGAAGCCCACGTCTCCATGATGGCATCGGTACGCGAGAATGAGAAAGCATGCTAAGAGCTGGAATTGTGGGTCTTCCCAATGTCGGGAAGAGCACCTTGTTTAATGCGGTAACGCAATCGCGGAAAGCGATGGCCGCAAACTATCGCTTCTGTACCATTGAGCCCAACACCGGTGTAGTTACCGTTCCTGACGAGCGGCTGGGAGTGCTGGCCAAGCTGAGCAAGTCTCAAAAGACTGTGCCGGCGGTGTTCGAGTTTGTGGACATTGCAGGCCTGGTGAAAGGGGCGAGCAAGGGTGAAGGGCTCGGCAATCAGTTTCTGGGGCACATCCGCGAAGTGGATGCGCTGGTGCAGGTTGTGCGCTGCTTTGAAAATTCCAACATAGAGCATGTGATGGATACGGTAGACCCGGTCCGAGACATTGACATCATCAACACGGAACTGGTGCTGGCCGATCTGGAATCAGTGGAGAAGCGTAAAACCAAGAACGTAAAGGCAGCCCGGAGCGGTGACAAGAAAGCCATTGCCGAAGTGGAAGTTTTGGAGAAGCTCGACGTTCATCTTAATGAGGGCAAGACGATTGCGACAATGGAACTGAGTCCGGAAGAGCAGTCGCTTGTGGCTGGCTTTTTTCTGCTGACCAGCAAGCCTACGCTGTTTGCCTGCAACGTAGCTGAAGAAGATTTAGCTTCGGCGGACAGCAACGCATTCGTGCAGCAGGTTCGCACGTACGTGAAAGCTCACCACAAGACAAGTGCCGTGGTGGTGTCCGCTGAGATCGAATCGGAACTGGTGACGTTGTCGGAAGAGGAGCGACAGGAGTATCTCAAGGACTTGGGCGTAGCGGATACAGGCGCGAGTCATCTGATTCAGGAGGCCTATCACCTGCTGGGGCTGCGCACATACTTAACGACGGGCGAAAAAGAGACGCGAGCCTGGACCATCCATGCCGGCGATAAGGCCCCACAAGCTGCGGGCGTGATTCACTCTGATTTTGAGAAGGCCTTCATTTCTGCTGAGTGCGTCAGCTTTGCCGACCTGGTGGCATGCGGCTCTTTTGCACGGGCGCGTGAGCTGGCCAAGCTACGCACGGAAGGGAAAGATTACGTCGTGCAGGACGGGGACGTGATTGAGTTCAAGACTTTCGTTTAGCTTTGGCGCTTGGGCGAAGCATTGCGATCTCGGCCGGCGTGAGGTCGCGCCACTCTCCTATGCGTAAGCCCGTTAAGCTAAGTGGGCCCAGCCTGACCCGTACCAGCTTCAACACCTTACTGCCAACTGCCTCCAGCATCCGGCGAACCTGACGGTTGCGACCCTCGCTGATTGTGATCTCGATAAAGGAATACTTTGGAGTGTTTCGCAGGGGAGTGACTTGAGCTGGACGCGTGGGCCCGTCATCGAGAGTTACGCCGTTTCGCAATTGATCAAGCTGTTCGGTCGTCAACACGGTGGAAGCTTTCACCATGTACATCTTCGAGACGTGATGCTCCGGATTGGTGATGTACTCGGCTAGATCATTATCGTTAGTCAGTAATAACAGCCCAGATGTATCGAGATCGAGCCGACCCACGGTGCCAACAAACTCATTCACCTTTGGAAGGAGATCGTAGACAGTTTTGCGTCCTTCCGGATCACGGTACGTGGTGAGGTAGCCTTTTGGTTTGTACAACAGGATGTAGCGGCGCTCGACACGCTCCAGCGGCTTGCCATCCAGCAGAACCTTGTCCCGTAGTGGATTCACCCAATGGTCAGGCGTTTGAATAACGCGCCCATTCACAGAGACACGACCACTCCCAATCCAGCTGCGAGCCTCGGTGCGGGAGCCCAGGCCAGCCTTGGAAAGAATGCGGTCGAGCGTCTTGAGGACTGGCTGATTCAAGGTTTGTCCTGCTCGAAAAGGTCAGACCGATTGATGCGCTGTCCTCGCAACATGACGGTAGAGATGTGTTCCAGACTTTGAATGTCGACTACCGGATCACCGTCAACCAGGATCAGTGTGGCATCACGCCCTGGAGCAATCGTGCCGATACTGTTTCCCTTCCCCAGCACTTGGGCTGAGTTAAACGTTGCTGCTTGCAGCGCCACGCCGGTTGGGATTCCGGCTTTCACCCACAATGCGAGTTCATGCTGAACAGTAGGCCCGTGAATGACCAGCATGTTGCCGGCATCGCTACCTGCAATCAGGGTGACACCCGCACGGTAAGCAGCCATCAGATTGCGATTAGCATTGTCGAGCATAGGTTGTAAGTTGCCCTCCCGTGACGCAGCGGCGCGTTTCGCCACTTCCGCTCGCGTGGCTTGCAGCAGATCCAATGGGCCAACCTGCTGGAGCAGCGGTCGGTTTAAGAGCTCGGTCCTGCCGGAGCGAAACTCAGAAACGCCTTCGAAGACACTGATTGTGGGATCGTAAGCAAGCCCTTTGGCTTTCATCGAAGCAAAGGTCGCCGGGGAAATCAGGTCAACAGTCGAGCCGTGCTCAATGCTTTCACTTCCCGCTGCTGCTGCTGCGCTAACGTCTGCTGCATTCCCGGTGTGCGTCGCCAAAGGCAGGTGCAGCTTATGTGCTTCATCAGCAATGGCGCTATAGATCGCAGGGTCCAAATGCGGGAACCTGCCCCAGGCAGGGTTGCCCGATTCCAAAACCGCCTTGATGCAATCGAGATTTCTGTCTTTGAGTGCACGGACCTGTTCCCGAGCTTCCTCGGAAGTCTTTGGCAGCCGCACAACCTGCTCAGAAGCCGACTTCTTCATAGCCTCAGGAAAGTTAGCAAGCAACTCGGTCGGATGGCCGCCAGCCGCGGTGAACAAGGGACCGCACGAGTAGAGAGACGCGCCCTCGTACTCATCGGCCTGGATGAGCCTGCGCAGCTCCACGATGCTGTCGAGCCAATCTCCGGTACTGCGAACCGTTGTCACTCCGCTGTATAAATAAGCAGCCAGCCGGCGCTTAGCCAAGTTTGGATCACTGTAGCTACGAACGTCCTTATAGACACCTCCCGGTGCACCGACGTGAACGTGCATGTCAATAAGGCCAGGCATCAACGTTTTGCCGGAACTCTCAACGACTTCGGCCTGCAATGCACCTGTGTTTGCAACCGGCTGTGAGAAGACTTGAGCGACCTTTCCATTCCGAACAAGCACTGCGCCATTGGGAATGACAGGCCCATTGCCGACGAAGATGCGGACGTTCTGAAACAGGATGGACTGGTTTCGGGCAGCTGCGCGGGCCATCGTTCGCTCTTTTGTAATGTTTGCTTTCGTCTTGGCCTGATACAAGCCGAGCAGAAAGAACGGAGCAAGCACGGCCAGAATCCAGAGCTTGGCGCGTCCCTCGATCTTCTCCTCCTTTTCCCAACGAAAGAGCTTGACTCCGATAAACACCGCGACGCAGAGCGCAATGGTAAGAGCTATGACTGCAAACCAATTAGAAGCAATGGTTTCTCCGCCGATCAGGATGGACTCCATCCCCTGATGAAGGTAAGTAGCGGGCAGGAACTGTGCAACCGTCTGCAGCCAAACTGGCATGGCCGAAATGGGGAACGTCGCGCCGCTGAGAAAGAGCATTGGCAGATAAAGAATCTGTATGAGAATCTGTCCTTCCTGCGCAGAGTTCACAACCGCGGCGATGATCATGCCCATGGCGCGAAACGAGAGAACGCCTACCGATACGAAGAGCACCAGCGACAGCACATTAGGCGGAAGCGGCGCGTGATAGACCGTGACCGAGAAGAACAGCAGTAGAAAGACAACGGGGAGGTAAGTAACCAGCCCCGTAACTAACGAAGCAATGATGATGGGCGACGCACTAATTGGCGCAACTTTGAAGCGGCGAAGGACGTTGGTCTCACGGTCCTGCACCGTCCGCATGCCTGCGCCGAAGAAGCCGTTCCCGAGTACGCCAATAATAAGCACCGCTGCAATGACTTGAGCCATCGCCCCAGGGCTCTTGGAGGCGTTGAACATCTGCGCGAAAACAAAGAAAAAGATAAGCGGAAACAGAACGCTGAAGAACAGCACTCCCCGGTCACGGCCCAGCATCTGCAGGCCGCTCTTAATTTGTGCCAGATACGGTTTCATTGCTCGCGCAGCCTCTTCCCCGTGAGTTCGATGAAGACGTCCTCAAGCGTGGGCCGCTTCATTCCAATGTCAATTAGGCGTAAGCCCTGCTTCTCAATCCAGCGCACAAGCTCAACAATTAGCGCCGCCGGTGATTCACTCTGCATGGCCAGGGTGCATCCGTTGTTGCGCACCACAAATTTCTCGACTTTCAAGGCATCGGGTAGTGCATCCACCGGCATTGCCTCATTGGTGGTTACCTCCACTAGTGTCTGGCCCAGAACACGGACCTGGATTTCGCGAGGCGTTCCCTGCTCAATAATCTTTCCCGCGTCGACAATAGCGACTCGGTCGCAGAGGCGCTCGGCTTCCTCGATGTAGTGCGTGGTGATCAGAATAGAGCGGCGGTCCTCCTTCAACTCCTGGATTATTCCGTGGATCTCATGGCGGACCTGCGGGTCGAGGCCGGTGGTGGGCTCGTCTAGAAAAAGCAGCGTGGGGTCATTCAGCAAAGCCAGCGCCAATGCGACGCGCTGCTTCTGGCCGCCAGATAACGATTTGTAGAGCGCCTCTTTCTTTTCAGTGAGCTGCAAGCGCGCTAGCAGGCGGTTCAAGTCCGTCGTCTTGCTGTAGAAAGCACTAAACAATTCCAGCGCTTCGAAGACCTTCATCTTGTCCGGCAGATTGGTTGCCTGCAGGCAGACGCCGATGCGGTCTTTCACCTCGCGGGCATTGCGGGCGGGGTCAAAGCCGAGCACAGAAACCTTGCCGCTGGTGCGCGGCCGGAGGCCTTCCAGGATCTCGATAGTCGTCGTTTTGCCTGCGCCATTCGGACCCAGCAAGCCAAACACCTCACCCGGTCCCACTTCGAGATCAATGCCACGCACAGCTTCAAACGGGCCGTAAGACTTGTGAAGATCTTCGACCAGAATGGTCTGAGTATCAGGCATGTTCTACATAGTATGCACGTTCAGCACATGGCTGTTCTCCCGTGCCAAGTACATTTACAAGGAGTGATGAATGGTAATAAGTAAATGGCTGCGACGTCCAGGGGTATATGCAGACAATATTCGTAAACCAGAAGGACGAAAGCCCAATTGCTCCCTACTTTAAGTTTGCGCTTGGGGTGACAGGCGCGATCCTGCTCGGGCGACTACTGCCGGTTGTTTACGCCAACGCTGTCGGAAGCATTCGGGGAGCGATGGGAAAAGATCCATTTGAGGGCTTGATTGCCGAGCACCGGAAATTGCTCTCGCTTCTCGATCAGATGGAGGCTACGCCTGCCGACAAGCCTCTGCAGCGCATGCGATTGTTCTATGACTTCAAGCGAACGATTGGTAAGCACGCCCTGGCCGAAGAGGACATCGTGTACCCGCTACTGCAGACCGACGCTGACCGGGCAGAGGCCATGCGCAAGCTCTATCAGGAGCACGCAAGTATGAAGGTTTCGCTCTTTCAGCTGGACCAGGCGATAAAGGAAGTCGGCGGCTGGATTGATGCTGTACATAGCTTACGGAACGAGATTGAGCCTCATGCGCGACAGGAGGAGGAAGTCGAATTTCCACAACTCCGGGCCGTCCTGAGCCAGGAGAAGAGCGCCCAACTATCACGTAAAATTGAGCAGGAAGAATCACTCATGGTCTGATTTTGCAGTTTACTTTGGCAATCAGGTGCATCTGATTGCTATGAGCGAATCTGCAATCATTACTGCGATTGAACAGCAGGACTGGCTGGAGCCGATAGGAGAATCTGCCCAAACGGCAGTACTGGACGTCTTCCAGTCTGCTGGTGAGGCAGGGCAATTTATCAAAGATGCCCTGGACGGACCGAAGTGGCTGGGCCATCCGCTTCACCCAGCCGTTACTGACGTCCCGGTAGGTAGTTGGACGGCAGCACTCGTCCTAGACATCCTTGAAATAACTTCAGGAGAGGCTTACTCGGCTGGAGCAGATGCGGCGGTTGCCATTGGCCTGGTCGGAGCAGTTGGTGCAGCGGCCACCGGAATCACTCAGTGGAGCGAGACAACTGCCGGTGCCCGGCGTTTGGGCGTTGTGCACGGTGTGACGAACACTGTAACGGCCCTGCTGTACGGCGGATCCTATTGGGCACGTAAGGCTGGCAACCGAGGTCTTGGCCGTACGCTCGGCTTCATTGGGTTTACCACTCTCAGCGTTGGTGCATATTTAGGGTCTGCCCTTTCGTACGAGCTGGGCGTCGGTGTTAAGGGGAAGGCGTCGCTCCCCACGAATTAAGTCACTGTACGACTCACGCTGCCGCCCCACAATGACCTGTTTACCGTCAATTAGAAGTTCGGGACAACGGGGGCGTGAGTTGTAGTTGGATGATACGACGAAGCCATAGGCGCCAGCGGTTTGGATTGCAACCAGCTCGCCTTCGCGAACTTCTGATATTGTGCGGCCGTGCGCAAAGAAATCGCCGCTCTCACAGACCGGACCGACGATATCAACTTCTACCCTTTCTCTTTGGAGTTGACGCTGAACAGGAATAATGTCGTGGTACGCCTGATACAGCGCG